>CAMWUU010000247.1 GCA_947177515.1 uncultured Lachnospiraceae bacterium | reverse complement strand
CTTGAAGATAAATAGTGCAATCTCTCCTTAAAATTATGTTTAGTGATAAACTTTTTAATGTTTAAACAATCACCTGTAAATGTGAAATTTGCATTTAAATCATATTAGAAATTGTCAACTGTATTTTTCCCAAAATCAATTTTCAGTATTTTCACCCTGGTTCATGCTTCTGGCTGAATTGTCTTGCAAATTCTCCAAATTCCTGCAAACCGCTTGCATTTTTCTGTAAACCTGTTATACTTTAAATAGAGATATGCAAAACTCATTGATTCAAAAAGGAGGTGTTTTTTATGGATATTCCTTCGTTATCCGTGACTTATTCCCAGGCCAAGGTTATGAACATGGCTGGTACTGCGGTTTTATCGATGGCACTTGATTCAACCAAGCAGGAGAATGCCACCCTGCTCGAGATGATGGATGCTTCCATACAGGTTCCGGAGGTTTCCACAAAAATGATGGAACAGTCCGTATATCCAAATCTGGGGGCAAATATTGATCTTTCCATCTGAGAGCGGGACTGTTATAAAAAAGCCTGCCGCAGGAAAAAGCGGCAGGCTTTTTTATATTTACCATATTTTCTTAATGCAAGCCCTTAAGCAAACCCGAGGCTTATACTTGCGCAGGGCGAGGGTTTGCATTCGCGCAGACCGAAGGCTTGCCTGCGATACTACCTCAATAAATTATTATAAAAGTATTTTTTTCATCAGTTTCTTTTCTACAGCACCTCATTAAGTACCATCAACACCAACAGGATTGCAATTGCTACTATAAGCGGAATGGAGCAAAGTTTGGAACCTTGCCCCCCCTCGCAGGGTTTTCCTGACGCATCAAGCCCCCCGCGCCTAAACAGTGCACGTACCGCTTCTAAACGTCCTTCTTTTATTGCGATCTGTCGGAAAACCACTGCCGCTATCGCTGTCCCGACTAACGCCATGGGCAAATAAGTGCGCAGAATACTTCGGAGTGTCTGTGCTGACATATCCCCCACTTCTAGCAGTGCTTCTTCTACCTGCTGCGGGAAGTGTTCCGATAAAACTTCCATTGCGGAAAGCAGCACGACAGAGGAACCATTTATGCAAAAATGCAAAATCATGGAGGATAATATGGAATCCGTTGCTTCGATTATTAAGCAGAAGACCATCCCCATCGCAAAGGCATAGGAAAACTGATTCCAGTTCGCGTGCATAATGCCAAAGAGGAACGCTGAGAGCAGTAGACCGCCTAAGGGTGCCACCTTGCGGTATTCGTTATAAAACAGCCCTCGGTAGACAGATTCTTCAAGGATGGCTGGCAACAGGGCAATCAATATCAGGCTGACCAAAAAAGAATGCCCCGAAACCACCTGCGCCATGGAGGTGGTAGTCGAGTTTTCCACAAATAGCATGGAGATTGCATTGATCAGGCTCATCAGGGGCATAATGGAAATAACAAACAGGATGAGCATCACAACGGTACTCCCATGTATTTTTTTCAGGCGCACAGTGCGTACATAATTGCGCTTCCCGGCAAAAATCCAGGCAGCGCCCGGTGCCGCCAGCAATATTTCGGAAAAGAGCAGGCGCGCACCGTAATCGGAAAACATATGACCAAGTGGCAACAGGGAGGCTGTAAGGGAAATCAGGACTGTGACGAGGAACATCATATTAATTTTTTTTATATTCATTTCCATAACCTGTTTTATTTTCCTTTCTGTTTTTCTATTATTTTAACCGAAGATTATACTGCTGTCAATTAGCGCATAGGATATAAATTTATTTTTCATATATAAATAATCATTATCTTTTTTACTATATTGAAAAAGGCTTGCAAATTCCCCCCTTTCATATTATAGTAAAATAAAAACCGCAGGAGGAATGCGGGAAAGAGGTATGGAATGAAACTTGGTTTGGTTCAGGAACTAGAGATTGTCAGGATAACGGAAAACGGCGTTTATCTCTCAGATCCGGCGGACAGTACCACAGATAATACGCCGGCTGACCGCCTGCCGGAGGATTTAACGGTGCAGAGGGTACTGCTGCCCAAAAACCAGTCACCCAAAAACGCACAGATTGGTATGCACCTCACTGTCTTTTTATATAAGGATTCCGAGGATCGCCCGATTGCAACAACAACAGTTCCGCCGATTACGCTTGGCAATACCGCCATGCTGCCAGTCAAGGAGGTTACAAAGATCGGTGCATTCCTTAGCTGGGGACTGGCAAAAGACCTCCTTTTGCCGTTTAAGGAACAGATTGTGCGCGTGAAGGCGGGGGACGGTGTGCTGGTTGCGCTCTACATTGACAAGAGCGGCCGACTGTGCGCTACCTCAAGGGTCTATGATTATCTGCGCACAGATTCCGAATATCGGGAAAATGATACAGTGACCGGTGTTGTCTATGAAATTATTGATGCTTTTGGCGCTTATGTTGCAGTGGACAACCGTTATTCTGCCATGATCCCGAAACAAGATCTTTTCTGCTCCTTGCAGATTGGCGATATTGTGACAGCACATGTCCGCAGGGTGCTCCCGGATGGGAAGCTGACTCTTTCCCTGCGCGGTGCGGCCTATCTTGAACTTTCCGGCGACGCAGCGAACATATATGAAAAACTCACTGCCGCAGGTGGTTTTCTGCCCTACCACGATAAGACTGACCCAGAAACCATCAAAACTGTTTTTTCCCTGAGCAAAAACGCATTCAAACGCGCGGTTGGCCATCTGCTAAAGGAGGGCAAGATTACACTTTCTGATGTTGGCATCAAAGCTGTAGGCATGGACAGCTCACTTCTTGTTAAGAGAGATTAAATAGAGAACGGGTTCCCGCAAAACTGTCTGGGAACCCGTTCTCTTTAGAGGATTTATTTATCCAAGAAACGCATCTTTGCATTCGACTTTGTATCTTTTTTCACTGTGGTTTCCTTCGGCGCTTTGTACATCCCTCCAAGTTCATTGGCAAGTTTATCCTTGCAAGACTTGCAGTAACGCCCGGAACGGATCATCCTGCCGCATTTCTCACATGAAAGACCCACCCTGGAATTCTCCGAAAACTCCAGCCTTTCCTCGCGCACCCACTGTCGGATCTGCTGTACGGAAACATCATTCTCCTCCGCTACCTGGTTAATATCGGCATCACGGTTATCATAAATATAGGCTTTCACTTCCTGGAACTTATCTTCCAGCGCCTTTTTGCACGCCTCGCACATTGGCATACCACCAATATAGTTAAATATTTTTCCGCATCCTTTACAATTCCTGACTTCCATATGTAGCCACTCCTTCCTGGTTAGTTTGTGGAAGCGCCGATCGCCATGCAAAGAAATATTACCTTCTCCACGCCAGCCTGGCGCAATAAGGCCGCGCAAGCATCCACCGTGCTTCCGGTTGTATATATGTCATCCACAAGCATAACGCTGTGGTATCTCCCTTCCTGCCCCTTTCCAAGTGAAAAGGCATTTAAAAGCATCCTCTTGCGCTCCTTCGCGTTCAGGTTCTTTAACCGTTTTGTCTGTTTTGCCCGCAGAAGATATCCCCGGTCAACTGGGATCCCAAGTGCCTCCCCGACCCGTGCAGCCAGAAGCTCTGTCTGGTTAAACCCCCGTTCTGCGCGTCTTGTGCGGTGGATTGGCACGGGAATAAGTACATCCGGATTCTCCCCCCGGATTCGGTTCCCATATAACCTAACGGCCTCCGCCGCATAAAAATCAGCAAATTCCTTGCGTGAATGATACTTAAATGCCGCTATGGAATGGCGGATTTTCTCCTCATACTCCCACACGGCGTACCCCCGCAGATAAGAATGCTCCCTGCCCGCACACGCACTGCAATACTCTTCCTCCAGCCTTAAAATCTGCCGGCCGCAGCGCTTGCATGCGGGTTCGCGGATATAGCGCAATTTTTTGGTACATTCCTTGTGGGCAAGCGCCCCACGCGGTGTAACAATACCCATACACACCGGACAGCGCCTCGGATAAAGTATCTCAAAGACCTGCCCGGCAGCCTTTGCCAGATAGCGGCCTACCTCTCCCATCCCCATTCCTCCCCTATAGTTTTTCCGGGTAAACTTTCGCGTCCACCAGTTTGCGCAGGGCGCTTACCACTGCGTCTTTATCCTCCCTGTAAGTCACCCCAAACCACTTATCGCGGGTTTTTAGCACCTTCACGCACGCGCGCTTTTCCTGGATCATGGAATCAATTACCTGGGGCAGCAGATATTCCGACTTTGCATCCAAAAGCCCGCCGTCCTTTAAAAACCCGGTAAACCTATTTGCCAGCTCATCAAGAAAATCCGGTGTAACCCCCCACATATTCATGGATACTGGGCTTTCTAGCGGCAGAACCACCAACTCACCTAAGGCATTTTTCCCCTCTGCCTTCCCATTTTTCTCTAAGATTCCAAAGGTTTCCACCACTTCCCTTAAGTAGCCCGCTTCATCCACCCTGCACACACCACGCGTTACCACTCCGTTTTCGCTCAGGGTATTGCCCAGGATAAAGCCTGCCATGCAGTATTTTCCTTTTTCTTCCAAATCTGTATTTGCCAGGAAATCATGCACTTTTACAAAGGCTTCCCGCCCATAGTAATCATCCGCGTTAATAATTGCAAACGGTTCCTTTACCACACCCAGGCAGGATAAAACCGCATGACCGGTTCCCCATGGTTTCATGCGCCCTTTTGGCACCGAAAACCCCTCCGGCAGGGCGTTTAGTTCCTGGAACACATACTCCGTTTCTATCTCTTTTTCCACGCGGTTCCCGATGATCTCGCGAAATTCCTTCTCAAGGTCATGTCTGGTAATAAAGACCACTTTATTAAACCCGGCAGCCTTCGCGTCGTATATGGAATAATCCATAATAATCTCGCCGGAAGGTCCTACCTTTTCCAACTGTTTGATCCCTCCGCCATACCGGCTGCCCATACCGGCTGCCATTATGACAAGCGTTGTTTTGTTCATGCCAATGGTACTCCTTTCTTTGCTGCGAACGCGCAAGCCCTGCCACAGCACGCCTTAAATCGCCTTAATTTATAATAGTATACTATATATTTACCCGGATTGCACTACTTTTTTCCGTCATTTTCCCTTTTCCTGTATTTTCCGGCATTCCACGCCGGAAGACAGTACCCTTTTAGGTAAACTTTCCTCCGCGTTAGGGCGTGCTAATTTTGAGTCTTTTTCCAGTCCTCTTCCACAATCTCACGGATGCAGCCGGAAAGCCCGGAATAGCGCTTTTGTTCACTTTCGTTGTCAATCATAGCCTGTACGGTGTCGGGGCTTCCGACAATGGTCACACAGCATTTTGCCCTTGTTACCGCTGTGTAAAGCAGGTTGCGGTTAAAGAGCATGCGCGGTCCGCCCAGCAGCGGGAGCAGCACAGCCGGATATTCGCTGCCCTGCGATTTGTGTATGGTGACGGCATAGGCCAGCTCTAACTCCTCAAGCTGCCCAAATGGATATTCCACCATGCGTCCCTCGTCAAACTCTATCGTCATTTCCTCCGAAAAGCTGTTGATCCGCCGGATAATGCCGGTATCCCCGTTAAAAACTCCCTCCCCCGTTTCAATTACCGTTCCATGGCGGCTTTTGATCTCCCAGGCTAATTGGTAATTATTGCGGATCTGCATTACCTTATCACC
>CAMWUU010000246.1 GCA_947177515.1 uncultured Lachnospiraceae bacterium | reverse complement strand
GGATATGGATCGACCCATCCTGATGCACATAGATACAATCAACCAACGCCTCCACCATCCCCCGCGTTAATTTTTCTGCACCCAAATAATCCTCCCATTGCTTTTTCTGCACCTTCCCCGCATCCATAATACATTCGAGATGCGACAACTCCTTTTGTAGCTTATCATATCGCTGCTGAAGATCGTCCTGTCGGTGTGTAATGGCTTCCTGCCGTTTCCTAAATTCCTCCCGGCTAATTTTATCATCTGCAAATTGGTCATACAATAATGCCTTTTGTTCCTTGGATTTCTCATTGTCCACCTGTATTGTAGCAAGTTGCTTTCGTAAGCTGGACAATACCCCTCCCCCGTTCCCCTGTTCTTGTAATACCCTTTGATCCAACAGGACTTTCACATACAACCGGATCGCAGAAAGCACAGTTACTGCCAGTTCATCCTCTTTTATCCTGCCATTCATGCAGGAACATTCACCTACATATTTTCGTGTCATACAACGAAAATATGGGGTTGTCACTTTAAAATACCGTAGGGAATGCCCACATACCTCACACTGAATCTTCCCACTGAACAAATGAATGGTGGGCATTCTCCATTTCTCTTGGATATATTCCCCGGCACTCTTCCTAGCAGCGGCGAACTCTGCTTCGGAAATAATAGGCTCATGACAATGTTCTACTTTGATCCAATCTTTCGCCGGAATCCTATGGACATGGTGGTCTTTCACCTTAGTACAATCCCACTTCCCATAAACATTTTTTCCAAGGTAGCGTTCATCCCGTAGGATATTTCGCACCACGCCATCATCCCATATCCTCTCTTTCCCTTTGCCATTCCACCATTTATGAAATTTCCCCTGCTTGTTCTTTATCTGACAGGGTGTTGGGATATGTTCCTGGTTCAATCTCCGGGTAATCTGTAAAACACTCATCCCCTCCCCTGCCAACAAAAAAATCTTCCGTACAATGGCAGCACCTTCCGGTTCAACCACCAGCTTATTCCTATTTTGCGGCATTTTCTGATAGCCCAATGGTGCAAACGAACCCGTAAAATCCCCATTCTGAGCCTTTGCCCGTTTTGCACTTTTTACCTTGAACGAAAGGTCTTGGCTATAATATCCATATAGTACATTGCGGAACGCCACATCAAGCCCACTGGTCATACCATTACAGGCTGCACTGTCATAATGGTCATTCACCGAAATAAAACGGATTCCCATAAAAGGGAATATCTGATCGATATAATCACTGACCGTAAGGTAATCCCTCCCAAACCTTGAGAAGTCCTTGACTATGATACAACCAACCTGTTGCTTCTTCACCATTTCCAATAGGTGTTTCATCCCCGGACGTTCCAAGTTTATACCCGAATAACCATCATCACATACCTCCGTCACAGGGTATCTGACCAGTTCCTCTTTTCCCCCTATATAATCCCTCAACAGATTCCGTTGGTTTATAATGCTGTTACTCTCTTCTTTCCCTTCCGCCGGATGTTCCTTATCCTCCACGGAAATACGGAGATACATGACCAAAACTTTTTCCTTATTCATCCCCCTTCCCCCCTTCTAACAGGTTCTTCTGCAACCTGCAGAAATCATCTTGGAAGCGGAAAGTAACCTGCAAAGCCATATCATTGTATACTGTAACCTTCTCAACCAAGGTCAACACCATTTCCCGTGTTAATTCTGTCGCATCCCGGAAATGGAGCATATTTTTTATCCAAGGGTTTTCTCCCAATCCCTCTTTGTGGTATGACTCCAGAGAAATATTTAATTCTAAAATATGCTTCTGTAACATGACTTCTTTTTCCTGATAACGGGATTGGGCATAAATATAGTCCTGCTCATTCATCAGCCCGTCCGCATAATCATCATATAAACTTGCCTTATGCCGCTTTATTTTTTCCAGCCCCTCCATCACCCGTTGCAATTGAAGTTCGGTCTGTGCCTTTTCCTGCTCCATAGAATTTTTCTTTTGGGAAGATATTATTTTTTTCATATTTTCTGCAAGTTGTACCTGTACCCGTATTGCCTCAAAGACTGCTGTCTGAAGCTCCCCTTCACAGATACCCCGGAAACTACAGCTTCGCAGTTCGAATTCATGGCGAGGACAGAGATAACGGTATTCCACATGAATTCTAGGGGTTTTATATTTATTCTCCCAAATATTCCTGTGGCGCATCAGCCGCCTCCCACAACTGCCACAGCAAACAAGACTCTTTAAGATATCTTCAGTACGTTCTACCTCTGGGAAACGTTTCCTCTGCGCGTTTTTTTTCTGTTTCTTAATCAGATTGATCTGCTGCACCTGATTGAAAACTGACGGATCAACAATCGCTTCATGCGTATTTTTTACAATAATCCATTCCTCTTCAGGAAAATATTTTCGCTTCTGCCCTTGGGATAAACTCTCCCGGCTTTTTCCCTGCACCATATGTCCCAGATAAACCGGGTTCGCTACTATCCTTCGGACGGTTCCTATCCGCCATGGCACATTACTCAACCGTTCATTATAAATACTCCCCGTCATATAACGGTATTGGCATGGTGAAGGAATCCCCTGCGCAACCAACCTCCGTATAATATCCCCATAACTAAACCCTGCAAGCCTCCATGAAAAGATATCCCTTACCACAGGGGCAGTTTTCTTGTCAATAACAAGCTTATGTTTGTCTTTCTCCGATTTCTGATAACCGTATGCCGCCATTGCACCGATAAACTCCCCACGCTCCTGCTTTCCACGCAGCACGGTACTAATCTTCGCAGAAATATCACGGGCATACATCTCATTAACAAGATTTTTTAAATGCAGGGACAGGCTATCAAATGATGCAGGGTCATCAGTATCAATCCCGTCATTTACTGCAATAAAACGCACACCAAGAAATGGGAATACCTTTTCCAGATACTCCCCTGCTTCAATATAATTCCGCCCGAAACGCGACAGGTCTTTCACAATAATACAGTTTACCAGCCCCCTTTTCACATCCTCCATCATCCGTTCAAACCCGCTGCGTTCAAAATTTACGCCGCTCTCCCCGTTATCGGTATAGACGGAAAAAAGTGAAAAATAAGGCTTCCCCTCAATAAAGCGGCGCAACAACAATTCCTGCGTTTCTGCCATGTCACTGTCCTTATGCCCTCCATCAAGGATGGATAACCGGACATAAAGCGCCACATGGTAAACCTTTCTGGTAGATATTTTTTCTGGTTCCGTTCCCCGTGGTTGTCCTTCTTTATGCACCCTGCTGGTTCTTGCCATATCAGCACCCCCCTTCCGGGGCGGTTGCCCTTATTGCGATTCTTTCACTCTTTGGTTTCCCTGCTTTGGCTGAAACCTTTTCCTCTCTGGGAATATTTTCTTTTTCATCTGGTAGCGTTCTTTCCGACAGTACCTTCCCAAAAGATTCAACCGCATCTGCCTGTCCTACTTCCTGCACAAGCATCCTTGCACTGTCATATTCCATCTGGAATTTAAAGAAGATATGAATTCTTTTTCCCTCATATACCTCGATCCGGTCAACTAGGGCAACTACCAATTTCCTGGTCAGACCGTCAATGTTCCGGTATTCCTTAAAATGGGAAATCCACTGTTGCTCCCCTGTATTCCCATTCACTAAGTTCTCAATCTCTGCCTCCAAGTGCTGCACGACTTCTTCCGCTTCCTTCATTCTGGCATCATACCGTTTCCCAAACGCCATATAATCCTCGCGGGATAACAGCCCATCCGTATAATCCTCATGCAGCTTCATCTTGTAATGTTGGTATTTCTCAATTTCCTGCCGCCTTGCCTGAATTTTTTTATCCGCCTTTTTGACCTCCCGGGAAGTATAGGGCAGTTCTGCAATCCGTTTCAACGTATCCTCTATATTGAGTACCGCCGCGATATGTTCCTTCAATGCAGCAAGTACTGCACCTTCCAACGCCTGATCCCGGATGCTGTGACTCGCCCTGCACCCTTCCCGGTTCTTATGCCCGGAACAGACATAATAAATATACGGTTTCTCTGCGTGGGAATTATTTTTCCGTACCATACTCCGCCCACAATCCCCGCAATAAACCAGACCGGAGAGGGGGTAGATACAATTTTGGCTTGGTGCTGTGCGCGTGTCTGCCAGAAGAAGTTCCGCTACACGTTCAAAAGTAGCCCTGTTGATAATTGCTTCATGGCAGTCTGGGATACTCACCCATTGTTCTTTTGGTACATCAAACAACTTTTTGACCTTATAATTTGGCGTGCTGCGCTTCCCTTGTACCAAAGTACCAATATACACGGGATTTTTAAGGATACGGAACACAGCCACAGCCGTCCACTGCGCCCTGTCTTTCCGCTTAAATGTGCTGGAATAATGGCTTCCTTTCGACAATTTATATTCCATTGGTGACAAGATATCCTGCCCATTTAGCCAGTCCTCAATCGCCTGTGCGGAAAAACCATCCAGTTTTCGTTTGAAAATTTCCTGCACAATAGCTGCGGATTCCTCGTCCACTACAAGCTGGTTTCTGTTTTTTTCATCCTTCCGGTAGCCGTATACAGCAAAGGGGGCGATACACTGCCCTTTTTTCCGCTTGACCTCAAGATGGCTGCGGATTTTAATGGAAATATCCCGGCAATAAGCATCGTTAATCAAGTTCTTTACCGGGACAATCAAGCTGTCTGAAACGGTTCTTGATCTTATGCTGTCATAATCATCATTTACCGAAATGAACCGTACCCCCATAAACGGGAAAATTCTTTCGATGTATTTCCCCGTTTCAATAAAATTTCTGCCGAGTCTGGAAAAATCTTTGACGATGATGCAGTTAATTTCCTTATTTTTTACAGACTCCATCATCTTCTGGAAATCCGGGCGGTTATAGTTCACACCAGAATACCCATCATCCACCCGCACCTTATGTAACCGGATTTCCGGGTGCGAAGACAAAAAAGCCAGCAACAGATCCCGCTGGTTGACAATGCTGTCGCTCTCCGCTTTGTCGCCGTCCTCACGGGACAGCCTAAGATAGAGGTCTGCATCATATTTGTTATTTGTTTCCATACGATAAACTCCTGTTTTCTTTCGGGAAATTTTCTGAAAGATTATTTTATTTCAGAAACCCATCCAAGAAGTCTTACCGTAAGTCCTATGTCACAGGGTTTACCCACCCCTGCGCCTTATCCAAAGCTTACCATAAAATCCCCTGCGAGTCCAGACCAAATTTATAAAATTGTATTTTTGTTTGATAGGTTTCTTATTTCCCTCTATATTCCATTCTCTGCAAACAAATCTGCCCTTCTTATTACAATGTTTCCAGATAACGTGCCATTTGCTCCTCAAATGTTGTACCATTCTCTGCAAATCCGACACTGACCACTACCTTGCCCACGCGAAAACAATAAGGATTCTTTACTTGCCGGACAAATTCTGCCATCCGCTGCTCTTTGGGTAGTTTTTGGTCAATCATTATTTCTCTGATATCCACCAGCGTATCTGGGTCAACTTCCTGTAAGTTTACTCCCCGTAATGTTTCGAAATCCACTTTGGATAAATCAAATCCCATATCGTTTCCTCCTGTTTTGACTTTGATGCGCTATCCATTTCTTGTTGCTCCAAGTGTTTTCGGCCTTCGGGCCCGAAATGCGCG
>CAMWUU010000245.1 GCA_947177515.1 uncultured Lachnospiraceae bacterium | reverse complement strand
GTCCTAAGGCCTACCGCCTGGCCTACGAATACAGTATGATGCCGCCACTAGGCAAGACGGAGCCTTAAAATCCACAAAGCGCCCCGCCAGACCAGTATCCCATCTTAATACGGAGGTTCCAAATGAAAATTGTATTGCAGCACCTGACCAAACGCTTTCCATCCCGCGGCAAAAAATCCCACGGGGAAGTCACCGCAGTAAGCGACTTTAATTTTGAAATACCGGACGGCAAGCTTGTGGGACTTTTAGGTCCATCCGGCTGCGGAAAGAGCACAACACTTAACCTGATCTGCGGACTGCTCTCACCGACAGAGGGCAAAATCTTTTTCGGCAGCGATGATGTCACAAAACTTGCGCCGGAAAACCGCGGGGTTGGTCTGGTTTTCCAGAACTATGCGCTCTACCCGCATTTAACCGTCCTTAAAAACATTATATTCCCGCTTGAGAACCTTAAAGGCACTGCAAAACTGTCTAAGGAAGAAATGCGGGAGCGTGCCTATCAAGTAGCAAAACTAGTGCAGATTGAGGAATTGATGGATCGTAAGCCAAAGGAACTTTCCGGCGGGCAGCAGCAACGCGTCGCCATTGCCCGCGCACTTGTGAAAATGCCGCGCGTCCTGCTGCTTGACGAGCCCCTCTCCAACCTTGACGCGCGCCTGCGCCTTCAAACCCGCGAAGAAATCCGGCGCATCCAGCAGGAAACACAGATTACCACGATTTTTGTCACACATGACCAGGATGAGGCAATGAGCATCTCCGACCTGATCGTTGTGATGAAGGATGGCATCATCCAGCAGATTGGTGCCCCGCAGGAAGTCTACGACAACCCAGCCAATCTTTTTGTTGCAAAATTCCTAGGCACCCCGCCGATCAACATATTTTTGGGAACAATAAGGAATAACAGGCTCTATATCGGGGAGGATGCTGTGCTTGTGGTTCCTGATGTACCGGAAGGCGAAGTGGTTGTTGGTATCCGGCCGGAGGGCTTTTTACTTACAGGAAATGCTTCCTTATCCTGTGCGCTTAAACGTCTTGAAGTTATGGGGCGCGACGTAAGCGTTGTTTGCGCCAACGCCGCCTGCGAGGGCGGGACGCTTCGCGCGATTATCAATGCGGAGGGTACGCCCCTTCCCAACACAGAAACCGTGCGCTTTTCGCTCAAACCGCAGAAAGTCTTTTTGTTCCGGAAAGAAACCGGGGAGCGCATCGAATGCAATCTGGTACCGTTAACGGAGGTAAAATAATCAATGGAAAAACAAAACAGGAAAGCCTGGCTCTACCTGCTGCCAGCCCTCCTCTTCCTCTTAGTATTTATGGTCTACCCACTAGTCGATGTACTAATCTATTCTTTTGAGGAGGGTTACAACTCGGCCTCCCAGACCTTTTTCGGTGTCGGCAGCTACAATTACTCCTACGTGCTGCATGACCCCTATTTTTTGCAGGCACTTAAAAATACCTTCCTGCTTGTCGTTATCACGGTGCCAGTTTCGACCGGGCTTGCACTTTTTATCTCCGTTGGCCTAAGTTCCATTAAGCCGCTGCGCAACCTGTTCCAAACCATTTATTTCCTTCCCTATGTCACAAATACGCTTGCGGTGGGGCTGGTCTTTATGATACTCTTTAAAAAGACAGCGTACTCCGATGGGCTGGTCAACCTCTTTTTGCACTGGTTCGGCAGCCCTTCTGTGGATTTTATTGAAGGATCTTACGGGGCAAAAATGTTTGTGCTCTGTTTTTATACCATCTGGGTCGTCCTTCCTTTTAAAATCCTGGTGCTGACCGGCGCGCTCGCTTCAGTTAACCAGGACTATTACAATGCCGCACGCGTGGACGGCACCAGGCGCGGACGTATTTTCTACCGCATTACGCTCCCGATGATCTCCCCGATGATTTTCTACCTAATTATCACCGGTTTTATTGGTGCATTTAAAGCCTACAGCGATGCGGTGGCACTTTTTGGGACGAACTTAAATGCCGCGGGCATGAATACCATTGTGGGCTATGTCTATGACATGCTCTACGGCGATTCCGGCGGCTACCCGTCCTACGCGTCCGCTGCAGCGATCATCCTGTTTGTTATCGTGCTTACAATCACCTGCATCAATTTGCTGGTCAGTAAAAAGCACGTACATTATTAGAAGCGAGGAACCATATGGAAACTCATATCAATTACCAAAAATTGGAAAAATCCACAAAAACTCATCGGATACTCCGCAATATTTTTGTTTATACCATGCTTGCTTTGTGGGCGCTGATGGTGCTGTTTCCATTCTATTGGATGGTGCTCACCTCCCTAAAAAGCTACGGCACTTACAATGCGGAATACATCCCGAAATTTTTTACCCTCTCCCCGACTTTGCAAAATTATGCGGATGCCTTTACTGCCGTGCCGCTCGGAAGATATCTGGTCAATACCCTGCTCTTTACCGTGGTCACAACCGCGCTGATGCTTGTAGTAACAACACTTGCCGCCTTTGCCTTCGCAAGGCTTGAATTTCGCGGCAAAAACCTGGTATTCACCCTGTTCCTCGCGCTTATGATGATCCCGAATGAACTGGTTGTTATCACGAATTTCGTTACCATCACGGACGCGGGGCTGCGCAACAGTTTTACCGGCCTGATCCTTCCCTCCGTCACCTCCGTTTTCTATATCTACCTGCTGCGTGAAAATTTTGCACAGATACCGGATACGCTGTACTATGCTGCAAAGGTGGATGGCACCTCCGACTTGCGCTACCTGCGCCGCGTTATGCTGCCAATCTGCCGCCCAACACTGATTACAGTCGCCATCCTGAAAATTATCGAGTGTTGGAATTCCTATGTCTGGCCGCGGCTGATTACAGATAATCCGGATTACTACCTGGTTTCTAACGGTATACAGGAAATCCGTGAAAACGGCTTTGGCCGCGAAAATATCCCCGCAATGATGGCAGCGGTTGTCGTAATCTCCCTGCCTCTTATCCTCCTGTTTCTGGTTTTCCGCAAAAAAATCATGGCGGGCGTATCCAGGGGCGGGATAAAGGGATAAACCGATGGGAACCGGACGGTTTGCAAGATCAATAAAAAGGGGGCTTTCTATGAACCGGAACTTTAAACGGGTAGGACTCTTGGCAGTACTTTACAGTTTCTCCTGCCTGACGGCCTGCCACGGCTCGCGCGGACTTGCGGAATTTTCTATTCCGGAAGCGTTTGATACCTCAAAAAACTACGAAATCACTTTTTGGGCAAAGAATGATACAAATAAGACGCAAACCCAGATATACCACAATGCTATTGAGGGTTTTACCGCCCTGTATCCGAATGTAACAGTAAATCTGCGCCTCTATACGGACTATGGCAGGATTTACAATGATGTAATCACAAATATTGCAACGGGAACCACCCCGAATGTCTGTATTACCTATCCGGATCATATTGCAACATACCTGACAGGCGACAATGTGGTCATCCCACTGGATGAGTTGTTTGCGGATGCAGACTATGGTCTTAGCGGCGAAAAACTGCTTTTTGACGCGCCTTCGCGCGATGAGATTATCCCGCAGTTCCTCTCCGAATGTTCCTTTAAAGATCACTACTATGCCCTCCCCTTTATGCGCTCGACGGAAGCCTGCTATATCAACAAGGATTATGTCGAAGCACTTGGCTACACAATTCCCGAAACGCTCACCTGGGATTTTATCTGGGAAGTTTCGGATGCCGCGACTGCAAAGGATGGGGATGACAATTATATAATCAATGGTCAGAAGGTTATGATTCCATTTATTTACAAATCGACCGACAATATGATGATCCAGATGCTGAAACAAAAGAATGCCGGGTATTCAAAAGACGATGGCACCATTGAAATCTTTAATGATACTACCGTAGAACTGCTTTATGAGATTGCAAAACATGTAGAAAAAGAGGCGTTCTCAACTTTTAAGATTTCAAGTTATCCGGGAAATTTCTTTAACGCCGGGCAATGCCTTTTCGCAATTGATTCCACCGCTGGGGCATCCTGGATTGGTTCTGATGCCCCGCTTTCCGATATTAGCAAGGAATCGCTGGTTGATTTTGAAACCGTTGTTATGCCAATCCCCCAGTTTGACCCAGAAAATCCGAAAATGATTTCCCAGGGACCTTCGGTCTGTATCTTTAACAAAGCCGATCCACAGGAAGTACTTGCTTCATGGCTTTTTACACAGTATCTTTTGACCAATGAAATACAGATCGCCTACGCACGAACAGAAGGATATGTCCCGGTTACCAGAAAAGCGCAGGAAGATGCCTCTTACCAGGATTATCTGGCGCAAATGGGAAAGGATAACGATGCCTATTACGATGTGAAGATCAAGGCATCCAAACTTTTGCTTGAAAATATGTCAAATACCTTTGTCACCCCTGTCTTTAACGGTTCCGCCTCCCTGCGGGACGCTGCCGGACAAATGATCGAAAATGTCGCCAAATCCATAAGGCGTGGAGGAGTGGTTGACGATGCGTACATGGAAAAACTTTTTTCCGATGTCACCTCCCTTTACCGCCTCGACCAAAAAGGAGGAGCCGTCGCCGGCAGGACAAAACTTGGCAAACTCCCTCCAACCGCAGTGGTTTTGCTCTCTGCACTTGGGATTACATGGCTCGGAATTATTGCATATGTGGTACAAGGCACAATAAAAAAGAAAAAGAAATCATAAAAAACCATTGATTTATAAAAAAATTCGTGTATAATGACAATGGTTCAAGTGAACAAAATCAGTATGTCCCCGGACAGTGCCCAGAGGATTTTATGGGAGCTGTGCGAACCAAAAATCCTCTGCCCCTGTTAGGTACTGGTAGGGGACATACGGAACTATAATGGAGGTATGGATTTATGAAAAAGTTTTTAGCAATGGCACTTTCCCTTGCGCTCGCATTCACAGCGGTCGGCTGCGGGAAGGAAGACGATGCGGACAAAAAATCAGAGGGCGTAATGACCTATGCGGAATACGACGCAGCGCCACTGAAATCCGAAGTAACCATCGAAGCATACGTGCAGGCAAAACAGAGCTGGTGGGATAACAAAGCCACCCTTTACACACAGGACAAAGACGGAGCTTACTTTATCTACAATATGCCTTGCTCCGAAGCCGAATACGCAAAACTCACCACCGGAACCAAAATCAAGGTAACGGGCTTTAAAGAAGAATGGTCCGGCGAAATCGAAATCATAGACATATCAAAATTTGAAATCATGGATGGCAGCTATATCGCAAAAGCTGTAGACGTTACATCCGAACTCGGCTCCGATAACCTGATCAAACGCCAGAACCAGTTCGTTTCCTTTAAAGGCATGACCGTTGAGGAAAGCGAGGATAAGGACGGCAATAAACTCCCGTTCCTCTATAGCGTGGACGGCTCAGGCACACAGGAAGGCAACAGCGACCTTTACTTTAACGTATCAAAGGATGGCAAAACCTATACCTTTACGGTAGAATCCTACCTTTGCGACAATACCACTGACGTGTATAAGGCAGTAGAAGCCCTAAATGTCGGCGATGTCATCGACATGGAAGGCTTCCTGTACTGGTACAACGGTGTAAACCCACATATCACATCGGTAACATCAGCAAAATAACAGCCCTATGGGGCACAAAAAAGGGAATCATCGCAGCAG
>CAMWUU010000244.1 GCA_947177515.1 uncultured Lachnospiraceae bacterium | reverse complement strand
CGAACCCGGAAGAGGCAAAGGCAGCACTTGACGAAACCAAGAAATCCCTTACAGAAGCAGATGCAGCAGTATCCGAGGCTGAGAATATCATAAAGGTATTCAAAGTGCTGACCGATTCCAACAATGCAAGGCGTGAAGTATTTATTGGTGGCGTTGCATACAAGGATGGCGCGGAGGGTGTTACTCCTTCGATTGAAGTTACCATGTTCAATGAGATGGACGAGGAATCCCGCTATGTTGTTTGCTACAAGGATCAGGAAATGATTCTGGATACTCCAAAATATGTAGCAGCCGGACTTTCGTTTGGTGCATATGGCGTAGAAACTACAGAAGATTATAGTGTACAGGATATCTGGGCTAGTATTTTTACACAGGAAGGTGTCCTGCTTGGCAACCTTGAGGCAAGCTGCAAAAAGTACATGAACTGGGCGGACAGTCTTGTAATCGAGGACGTAACAAATCAGTTGATCCACAACGAGTACCAGTTTGACTCCGCGCTTCGCAGAATCTGGTTCTACACAACCGATGGCAATTACAAAGTTACTTTGAAGGCTACCT
This sequence comes from uncultured Lachnospiraceae bacterium, assembly GCA_947177515.1. Lineage (GTDB taxonomy): Bacteria > Bacillota > Clostridia > Lachnospirales > Lachnospiraceae > RGIG4057. The sequence goes on along the minus strand of CAMWUU010000244.1, from coordinate 5,077 downwards.
TTGAAGATTGGTCAAATGTTACATCTGGTAATCAGGCAAAGACTATTACTGCAACCACAACCGTTTCGCCAAAAGATCATAACATTTACGTGAATGAATTTATTGATTGGTGCATCGTTAATGGTACTCCGAGGAACTGGAATGCAAATTGGAGCAATAAAATATTTGCATCTGAAGACAATGGCTTCCATCTGTTAGTAAAAGCTAATATCACCGAGTTAGGTAGAAATGCACAGGATAAATTCAGTGATGATTATGCAGCAACGGACTACTTTACCTTTGTTTCCTCAAATGATGATAAACTGGCTGTAAACCAGGAAACTGGTGAACTTTATCCGCCAAAGACCCCGACCAGTGGCACAGTCGGCATCCATGTATATTACAAGGGTGTTTATGTAGGTACCTGCCCTGTTCAGATCATTACCAAGAGAACCTTTTCAACATTCACTGCTGGTGGCAATCTTGCAAAAATGAGTTACAGCCAGACAGAAACAGATGTAAATGATGAAGTAATTGTTACATTGTATCCAAAGGATCAGTTGGGCGCAGGAATGGACAATACTTTTATGACCTACCAGGTTGAAGTAAGCGAAAATTCCTTAAAGAACTATTTTATTGTTGAATCAAATGGTTATAACAGTGATCATTATCCGCAATTCAAGGTAACTGTTATAAATGCTGACCAGCTTCCGAAACATATTGTGAATGTCCGTTTAAAGTGTACTGCTACCTATATTGACCCGCAGGATACCAGCAAGCAGATTACCAAGCAGTACCCGGTAAGCTTCTCCTTTAAGGATACAACAGGCGGCACTCCAACAAACTACAAGTTAGCTCTTGATAAGACATCTGTCAACATGACTTTAGATGATGACAAGCGTGTTGCAGACAAGAATGTTGGCATTTCCGCTTATGCTTACGACAAGGATGGATTCAAAGTTAAAAAGTTAGTACTGGATTCCTCTTCGAATTACTCTGTAACAATCAAATATGGAAGCATTGACGTTCTTCAAAAGTATTCAAAAAATGTTACTTATTCAACCGATGGGAAGACTGTCAACTTTAATCCTGTTTCGGTAAACGATTCAAAACGTCTGGCATCCGTTAATATCGTTTCCGGTAGTGCTGTTGCTGTTTCCGGCAGTGCAATTGTATTTGGCGATCCAGTTAAGGTAATCGAGAAGCTCAATATCGGGAATTACGTAATAGCACTTTACGATGGCAATACCCTTAAGAACAGTGCACTGGTTAATGTAACAGATAGCCAGACGGTTCCTACCATGACATGGGTAAAATCCACGACTGACAAAGGATCGATTGAAGAGGCTATTTGGGATGCTGTAAGAGTTACCTATCGTGATAGTATCGTAACAGATCGCGTGTACTATGGATTTGTTGATGATAAAAACAATGAAGTAACCATAAATGACGGCAGAAACAACGGCGATATCAGCGTTACCGGTGTAAGTGGCCAGAATATTTACATTGCAAAATTGCGTTATGCCGTAGAACTTGAAGATGGCTGGTATGAGTTCGAAATCCCAGTTAAGAGAACCGTAGTTTACGGAACCAATATTTACAACTAAGATAAAAAGTTTTATAAAGTGATTCTTATCCGGAATAAACCATATTCCCGGATAAAGAAAAACAAGGTCGGACATTGTGATACATCCGACCTTGTTTTTTACTCTAAATTACACCAAACCAGCTTTGGCCACTCCCCTTTCTTCCCGGATCTGCTTCATACAAATTCCCAAATTTGTATGCCGTTCAAGGGAATGTTTTCCCTTTTTGATAAACTCCCACGATTCCCTGAAATCCCCACATACCGAAAAATCCGAATCCATCAGGAAAGACAGGAATTCATCCAACTGCCCACGGTATCTTAGGACAAAGGCGCAAGCATCCCTTTCTTTTTCCTTATCTGTGCTGTTTAATTTATCGTACAGGACATGGTCAAGGTTAGCAGACATATAATAAGCATGGTATGGAACTTCATTCCATATTTTTCCCATAAAGCATATACGATCAATATTTCCACTTTTTGCCCGGTTGCGTGCAAGGATACTTTCTGGATTTGCCGTCAGGATTTCTGTAGTTGTATAGACAACTTTTTCTGCTGTTTGATCAAAATGGACAGCATCCTCTGGCACATACGTGCCATCCATATCAATCAGGTGAATGACTTCCCTGAAATCCGCTGCCTTGTAATGGTTTGCCTGTGCATACCCCCGCAGTAAATTTCCAATCCGTCCGGCAATATTTTCAGGACAAACATTTTTTGCAGAAGTGATATCCCCATGGGTAATCTCCACATGGACTACATTCTTATCGTAAAGCCGGCTTAAAATCACACCCAGCGCCTCATCATCTGAAGGTCCCTCCACAATCACGAACACAATTTTTCTACGGGACATCAATCTCACCCGCTTCCCGGAAGGCCATTGCGATTTCTGCATTATTGGTTGGCTCGTAAATTTCCTCATCCTGTTCCCCAAGAACAATATCACGGAAATAAAAATCGCGCAGGTTATTACTGTCCTTAATATTTGACATGCGGATATAGCGCTTTGATGGGTTGGTTGTTGTAAATGCGATAAAACCGCGATCAATTGTTTCAAGGGGACGCAAATTATGCGATGTGAAAATCAACTGTCCCTTCCCTTTTTCCGAAAGGATTCGGAGCATTTCCCCTAACAGGTACTCAAATATACCTGCGTCAAGCTCATCAATGGCTACTGTGATGGAAGGCTGGTTATAAATGGCAATAAAAAGCTGCAGGATGGAAATAATTTTTTTTATCCCTTCTGATTCATATTTGAGCGGTATTCCCCTGCTGTTTTTTTGCGACATTAACTGAATTTGGCATCCCACCTCCCCGTTTTCCATGATCTGTCCACCCATTTTCTTTACACTTATCGTCAGTCCAGGTACAATCTGCTCAAGCACAATATTCATATTCCGGATCACTTTTTCCACAATCTCAACAGCCGGTGCCGGAACAACAGCCGGTGCCTCAAGTGGAAGAACTATCTGTCCTACAGCCCCATGGTTTCTGTCCGTGTATTTAAATGCCAACGGCAGAGCATTCATGCTGATAATCCCCGTATTACTTGTATTAATCACAAACAATTCATAGTTCCCATAAACTACCAGTCTTTCAAGCAGCGCCAGATGCCGCACAAGTTCCCCATCCTCTCCACGCACATCTTTCTGCTTCCTTACCGCATTCAATAATTCCCTGGAAAACAAAAAGGATCGGGATGTGCTTGCCGCCATTTTTTTTACCACAAGCAATTCCATCTCCTGCCTTAAGTCCTTCCCCAAAAGGCTTTCATATTTTGATGCGGGGAGAAAAACCCTCTCCGTCCGCGTATCAATCAGTGGGCTTTTTCGAATTTTTCCTCCCTTACCCTCAAAGGAATAACTGAGGACTTCCCCAAACACTGCCAGCGAAGGTTCTTCCCCTTCCTCTTCCAGAACCGTATTCTGACCAGTGATACTGTCTGTTTTTTTTAGCCTGGCTTCATAAAATGCTTCATACCTGCCTTCGGGCAGATTAACATCAAAAATATATTTTATCGTGGCATATTCTGCATCAACATGTACAAAGTCTACCATTTCTTGCGGCACTGGTTTTCCACAGAGCAGATACTTAAGTAATTGCAAGGCATCAATCAGTGCTGTTTTCCCCGAACCATTCTGACCGTAAACCCCCAAAATACTTGTCCGGTAATCCTTCCTGCGGTTGGAAAAATCCAGATACCCCTCCCTGACATTTTTGAAATTTTGGATCAATATCCCGCTTAGACGAACCACAGAATCCATTATGCCCTCCTCCAGGTACATAAATTAATTGGAATGCTATTCCAAATCCCCAATATTATCGACTATTTTAACACAATTCTGCATAAGTGTCAATATGAATGAAAGTATTTACAGATTTTGTTACATTATCCGGATTCATTGCTGAACTTTATTTTAAGAAACCGGGCAATGTTTCCACGTATTCCCTTGGTCTTAGCCCGGGTACGACCAAGGGAAACCTTCCGCAGGCAACATCCGGGTGGAGTGCACTCGACAGTGAAATTTCCTTGAATGCTTACAACAGCCAGGGATTCTACATAAATAATAACTATATCTCATTAATAACGGGTAACCTCACAAAAGGGTTCTGTGACAGATTAATCTGTTACAGAACCCTTTTTGTTTGGCAATTCAAAATATATCACAGAACATAATGTCACAATTCTGTTATACCGCTATAATACATGTTTCATTATAATATGGCAAGAGCGCATCATGAGTTACAAAAAGCATCCCCTCTGATTTGGCCTGTGCAATCAGCATACGGTCAAATGGATCATTGTGCCGGGGCGCACCTGGCGGGCGCGTAATAGTTTCCAATGCCCATGCATGCTCATCCCAAAGGGGCAATGTCTGATAACCTGCCTTTCTGCAATATCCGGACAAGGCATGGCCGGATATTGGGATTTGTTCTGGATGTAGGGAATGTTTAATCGAAACTTCCCATACGGAAACAGTACTATAATAAATTTCATTCTCTCCCTGCAAAATAATTTCCCTTGCTTTTTGTGGCAATCTCTCATCATCTGCCAACGCCCAGAGTAGGATATGAGTATCTAGCAGGACTTTCATTCTCCACCCCCAAACAAAGTTTCTATTTCTCCATTACAATAGTCAATATTGTCCGGAACCGTAAATTCTCCCTTTGCGGCACCAATACGCATCCCCATATCCTGGTTTGTCAAACGCAAAACAAACGGCATGGCATTTTCCGCAATACTTTGCCTAGCAAACATCCGGACACCTTCTGCAAATGTGGTTCCCAATCTTTTGTAAAGTTGCTCCGCCTGTTCTTTCGTTTCTGCATCCATACGGACTTGTAATACTGATTCTTTTGCCAAATATTTCACCTCCTTTTGTATTACTATTGTAATACAAAAGGAGGTGAAATGCAATAGAAAAATATACTGAATTTCAGATAATGAGAAAAATTTTTTGTCGATTTTTGCGCGGTATTGTATTATTAATATACAGTTCTACCACACTTTTT
>CAMWUU010000243.1 GCA_947177515.1 uncultured Lachnospiraceae bacterium | reverse complement strand
CATTTCTTTTTCGTTTCATATTTATGGGGCTTTTGCAGAAAGCGGGCAGGAAAAAATGGAGAATCTCATAATTCACAATCCATTGACATTTCCTTTTTTCTATACTATCATTTATTTTAAATCAAGGCACCTTTTCTCCAATCCATTATATGGTGTGGACTAAAATTCACATCCAGCCATTTCGCCCCATTTCCTGGGTAACCCGCTATATGGCTAGATGGGGGTCTTGATCATACAGCTTCTCAATACTAAAAAACGATTATGGAAAAGAGGTATCCCATGAACATAAAGAACACAATTTCCCGTACTTTTTACAATGCGGCCATCCGTGAAGCAGAATCCTGTATCGGTGCGGATGCCGGGGATTTAAATACGGAATTATATACCGAATTTGCGCGAAATGGCAACCGCGTCCACTACGAAGCGGTCAATTTTCGCCGCCGCAGGCTATTAAACCGCTTAGCACTCGGCGAACTTTGCGAGGGAAAAGGACGTTTCCTTCCAGAAATCAACCGCCTGATTGACTGCACGTTAAAGGAGCCAACCTGGGTGCTCCCAGCACATTCCGGCGGAATATTACCAGTTCGGGAGGAAAGCAATATCGATCTGTTTTCCTCCCAGACCGCAGCAGCACTCGCAATGATTTCCGCACGCCTGCCGCTAGGGGAAGCATTACAGAAACGCATCTGGGAAACTATTGATGCCCGTATATTAAAACCCTTCCTAAAACATGACTACTGGTGGCGCGACCTTGGCGAAAACCGCCGCAAAGTACCATCTAACTGGACACCATGGTGCATCCACGGAGTATTGGAATGCGTGCGCGCCGTACTGCCAAATGCCCTGCCCTGGTGCAATGATATCCTTGTGGATGGAGAATCTGATGGGAAAACGCAGCAAACAGAATCCAGAAAAATCCCACAAATAAACCCTGCCGCACCCGCGTTTTGGCAGACACAGTCCCTGGCTTGCTTCCTCCCGCCAAAGAGCCTGGCACAGCAAACAGAAATCGCGCAAAGCTGCCTTTCCTCACTGCAAAATTATTTTGAGGATTACCCGGACGACGGCGGCTGTGACGAAGGTGCACAGTATTGGGAACATTCGGTCGGACATTTTTTTGAGTGTGGGATATGGAATTTATTCCCAATTTCAAAATTATGCAATATGTACTCCTTTATTTATAAAGTACATATGACCGGCAGCTATTACATGAATTTCGCGGATTGCGCCGCGCGTATTACTCCTAACGCCTCGATGATCTTTTTAATGGGAAAGGCCGCAAACCTTCCGGAACTAGCGCATTTTGGCGCATTCCTCTTCCATGAGGCAATGGAAGAAGCCCCGGATCCGACACTAAAGGACAATATGGATTTCCGCGCCCTCTTAAATGCTGGGATCGCCTCCGCCCCCCTTGAAACCTGCGATGGGAAATTCACTCACAGGCAGTATGACCTGTTTGAATCATTAAGCGCTGGGATTTTCCGTCGGGAGCACTTCCTGGCTGCCGCAAAGGGCGGACACAATGGCGAGAACCACAATCACAACGATTGCGGCAATGTTATTGTCTATGCAGATGGCAAGCCGATCCTGATTGACGCAGGAGTCGGCGCATATACGAAAGAAACTTTCTCCGACCGCCGTTATTCCATATGGACAATGCAATCCTCGTATCATAACCTTCCGGAAATCAATGGTTATATGCAAAAGGACGGAAAAGAATTCGCCGCCGAGTCGACAACCTTTATGGAAGATTCGTTTCTTTGCATCTGTCATAATGCCTACCCCCCTGAGTCCGGTCTGCTTCGATTTAGCAGGGCTGTAAATGTGGGTGAAAAATTTGTAAAGCTGACTTCGGAGTTCTCTTTTGCCAAATCTTCTTTTGGGGATGGGGCAAATCATATAACACTGAACTACATGCTTGCCAAAAAACCGGAATTAAAAATCTGCCGTGCCCGGGTAAATGGGTGCCTGATCAAACTTCCTAGGGGAAATTGGTCGGTTGAAACTGTGGAATTCGGCGAGGACGAAAAACTTTCCCCTGTCTGGGGACATTGTGTTTACCGCCTGCGCGGAGAAATCAAAATTCCGGCAAACCGTTACACCGCCGTCACCATTATTGAACGCGACAAAGAAAAGGCCGAGCCGGAAAAGAAAAAAAAATTAAATTATACAGTAATCGGGGAACCACCTAAAAATAGCATGTCCAAGGAAAATAAAACAGGGGCATCCATCCATATTCCTTCTGCCATTTACAAGCCTTTTGCTTCCCCTGCCGATCTCTATTTTATGGAGGAAGCCATAAAACAGGCAAATTTGGCTGTTATGGCAGGTGATGTCCCAATCGGCTGCGTGATCACCCATGGGGAGGAAATTATTGCACGCGCTTATAACCGGCGCAATCAGGATGCATCCGTCCTCGCCCATGCGGAGATCCTTGCCATTGAGAAAGCCGCAAAAAAATGCCGGGATTTTAGGCTGGAGGACTGCACACTCTACGTTACCTTAGAACCATGTCCCATGTGCGCCGGCGCAATCGTCCAGGCGCGCATCCCACACGTTGTAATTGGCGCGATGAACCCAAAGGCCGGCTGCGCAGGTTCCGTCTTAAACATTTTACAAAACACAGGGTTTAACCACCAGTCAAAAATTACCACCGGTGTTTGCCGGAAGGAATGTTCCGCGCTTTTAAGAGATTTTTTTAAAGAACTCAGGGAAGAGGGGGAATCTTAAAAAATTATTGTTAACTGTGATAATAAGGATTCCAATTTTTTCCAATTCTATAGAACTGTATACAAATCTGAGTACTATCAGGGGGACAATATGACAATCCATGGACTGAACAAACTAACTCTTTTAGATTATCCTGGTTTTATGGGCTGCACCGTATTTACTGGACACTGCAACATGCGCTGCCCGTTCTGCCATAATGCCCCGCTTGTACTATTTCCTGAAACACAAACAGAATTACCCGCCGAGGAATTTTTTGATTTTCTTAGGAAACGGCGCGGGCTGCTTGAAGGGGTCTGTGTAACTGGTGGGGAACCGACCCTTGCGCCCGACCTCCTTTCCTTCCTAGAAAAAATAAAATCGCTTGGCTACCGGATCAAACTAGATACAAATGGTACAAACCCTTCCCTATTGCGGGAAGCTGTAGCAGAAGGACTTCTTGATTACATTGCAATGGATATCAAATCCTCACTGCCCCACTACGCCGCCGCAGTGGGCATCCCGGATTTTTGTACGGATACCGTACAGGAGAGTGCCTCTTTCCTGATGGATGCGGATATCCCTTATGAGTTCCGCACTACCACCGTGCGCGGGCTGCATGATGCAGGAATATTTTCTGCAATCGGCGGATGGCTGCACGGCGCGCGTGCCTACTACCTGCAGGCCTTTTATCCGGGGGAAGACCTTATTTTAAATTTCCAGGAAACAAAAAAAGAACTCTCCACCTTTACCAAGGGGGAACTTAATGCCTTTCTTGCACTGCTTGCACCGTATTTTAATACGGTCGGGCTGCGCGGAATCGATTAGAAAGGATATGGTAATGCTCTACACCTACCAAACCGACCGTCTGACACTGAAAATCCTACACGAGGATGCTGCGGGACTTACCACAGAATTCTTCCGTAAAAACAAAGAACATTTTTCGCCCTGGGAATCCAGCCATCCCCCCGGGTACTATACCGAGGAATACCAAAGACAGGTTCTCGCAGCAGAATCCGTCCAGCACCTGCGCTCCCAGGCTGTCCGCTACTTTCTTTTTAGGACGGGGGAACCGCAGGTGATCGGAACCGCAGGCTTTTCACTGCCGGGATATTCCCCCGAATCCTGCTGCCGCCTAGGATACCGGCTTGATTTTGATTATACGGGGCAGGGCTTTATGACGGAAGCATTGCAGTTTTTGATCCCAAAAGTTTTCTTTTTTTACCACCTGCACCGGATGGAGGCCAATATCCTGCCAGAGAACGCCCCTTCCCTGCGCCTGGTTAAACGACTTGGTTTTCAGGCAGAGGGAACTGCGCGCGGCTATGCTTATCTTGGCGGGCGCTACCGTGACCATCTGCGCTACTCGCTGCTTTCGCAGGATGTTTTTCCACAATCCTCGGATACAAGGGATTAACCCCGATTTCTACAGGCAGCATAAAATATTTTATTCAAAGACAAGGAGGAAATCGAATGGTTGATGTAAAAGGAAGATGGGCACTTATCACAGGTGCCAGCAGAGGAATCGGCTATCTTGCTGCAAAATTTATGGCTGGGGAGGGATGCAATCTCATCCTCCACAGCCGCAAACTGGAACATACGAAAAAAATTATGGAAGAAGCAACGGCGATGGGGGTTACAGTTCATGCAGTAGAGGCTGAACTTTCCGACCCCGCCGAGGTGGAGCGGATGCTCGCAGAAATTGATGCTCTTTCTGTAGATGTGGATATTGTAATGAATAATGCGGGGCTTCAGGTCGCGTACCGCAACGACTATCTAAAAACACCCGTATCGGATTTTACGGAAAGCTTCCAGGTTAACTGCATTACTCCCACCATGATCTGTTACCATTTCATACCCCGCATGGTCGAAAACGGTTTCGGACGGATTATCAACACCACCAGCGGCATCCGGCTTGAACCCCAGCAGGCAGGCTACAGTGCAAGCAAAGCTGCTTTAGACAAAATTACCATCGATCTTGGCTCCACCTTGGAGGGTACAAATGTCCTAATCAATCTGACTGACCCGGGCTGGTGCCGCACGGATCTCGGCGGCCCGTATGCACCGAATGCCCCGGAAAGCGCATTCCCGGGCATTGTCGTAGGTGCGTTTGTCGAGGATGGGAAATCGGGACGCTATCTGAATGCACCTTATTTTACTGGGATGACGCTGGCGGATGCTGTCAAAAAAGCGGAAGCGGAATTTGACAGCCCATATGGCAGATAAACCCTATTCCATTTTCTCCGTTTCCATAGGAAATTCCTGCGGAACTTTTTCTGGAAGCGGAGAATTTTCTGTGGAAAGCGGAAATTCCACTTCCATGTACCAATATCCGAAATCCCCCTGCTGCAATGCCTTCTTGCGAACCGGACAGAAACGTGAGAACCCGAATAACTGCGCCATATGCTGCTCCTTTGGGTTATAGACACCCGGCAGCATCAGGTAACAGTTTCTCTGTTCCATGCGCACCTTCCTGACAAAAAGAATATGATGGTAAGCATAGTAGGAATGCAGCAAAAAACTGTTTCCCGCATATTTCCACATCCCGCGGGGCAAAAGTCCAATATCCTGCGGTTCCATGCGCACGCTGCGCTCAAATTCCTGATGTTCGAACGGATACATGGCAGGCAGACAGGAAAACAGGCGTGATTCCAGCTTCCCGGGCGGCAGGGTACCAGCTTTGGGCTTTGGTAATGATTGCGCCAAAATCCCTGTTTCATGTTTTGTCTGTCCTGATGCAGTTACCTGTTGGGAAACGGCTTCCTTTAAGGATGTTTCCTGCACTTTTGCTTCCATCCGATTATTTGCTGCCACAGAAGAATTTTCTGAAAAATGGTCATGTTTTCCCCGCCCTGCTTCCGACTCCCATTGCATTGACTGAGCCTGTATTTTTGCACTTTTAGTATGTAATGTTTCACTTTCCTTTACTGCCCTTCCCATCCCTTCCCCTTTTGCCCCTGCTACGCCCTCCTCCTGCATGCTTCCCATCCCTTCCCCTTTTGTCCCTGTCACGCCCTCCTCCCA
>CAMWUU010000242.1 GCA_947177515.1 uncultured Lachnospiraceae bacterium | reverse complement strand
ACTAGCACCCGCACCTTACCGGCAAAACAGGCGGTATGAAAAACCCTCACCCCCATGCACATCATTCCCTGTCCCCTTTTATTCCTGGAACCTGCCACATTTCCCCCAATCCGTACATTTTAAATCGGACAATCCGATAATTTTTTGAAAGCCCCGTCCAAATGCACATTTTTTCTCTCCTGCCTATTCTATGCGCCATCCTTCTTAGAAATGATAAAGGAAAACCCCATATTTTCCATTAACGCGCAATCCTTACCAGATAAGAAGCCCCCTCCCCGCTGCCTGAAGTAAACACGGTTTCCCCAAGTCCTTTAATCAGCTCCTCATTCACTTCATCCGCTAATGGATGATCCTCATCCTCAAGGACATCGTACACACCCCGGATGGTACCATCGCTAAGCGCCCTGCGCTCGCTTGCACCAACATAAATATATTCAATATCATACTTTTCCACCAGTTCGCGCACACGCGCCTCATCCGTCGAAAAATAAAGTTCAACCACATCCCTTCTGCGCGTGTTTACCGCAGCCGGGAAACCGCCGGACGCTTCGCTGCGCCACAACCATTCATGGGTCTGCCATCCCATCACCGTTGGCAGGCCTGTCATCGCAGAAATCCGCTCATAAAAGGAATAGCTTGGTCCCCATGCCTCTAATACGACCGGTGTCCCTTCGATATTTTCCTTCAGCCATGCCACCGCCTGTGCATCCGCCGCGGACTCCTTTTGCATAAACGCTGTCGCGTCAAGTCCCTGATAACGGGATGTATCCTTCACGTTCCCAAACCATCCACTGACTGCGCTTCCAAAATATCCCAGTGTTGTCAAAAAACAGAGTCCCAGAACCACACCCGCCACACGCTGGAAATATGTCCTTGCAAAGACCATCAGTTTCATCAAGATAAATGCCATACACAGGGCAAACATGATATAAGCCTGGAAGGTAAGCTTAAACATGGTATTTGACCGCTTGTAATCCCCCTCATAAATATCCCTTACATACACAAGTTCCGGGATCAGCACCAGCCCCATGGCACACAGACCAATCGTAATGATAAAGAGGTCGGAAACCGTCAGGTTCTCAATAAATTGGTAAAGCTTGTTTTTTACCGGGATAAATTCCACATGGGTTTTATTCCCATGTCCATCCTCCCGCTCTTTATCCCCATCACGCTGCTTTATCCCAATCCGGTTGCCCCTCTCGTCATAGGAAAATCCAGTCAGCAAGCCTAAGCGCGTTTGCACACAATAACGGTCACAGATAAATAAAATAATTAAAATCACCGGAAGCCCCCAGAGTACAATAAGCTGATGCACCGGAGTGCGGTAATAATTTAATCTAATGGTAGTTGAAATCTGGTCAAAGTTTAAGGTAAATGGCAGTGCTACCAATTTTGCAACGGCAAGGACAATAACCGCCTGCAGCGCTGTCAGCTTGACCGTATCAAAAGAAAACTGATAAATCACCGCATTTGAAAAAAGGATAACTGCCCCTGCCACAACAAAATAAATCGGAAAGTCCCAGAAATTTGTCATATGGAACATACCGATAAAAAAACCAAGCAGCAAAATAACCGGATGTAGCGCCTCGCTTAGGATGGATGCTTTCTGCACGCTTGTCCCCATCCGCAGCGCATCCATGCGCTCCTTGCGGTATTGCAGCCATGCAAACAGCATGGCAAGCACAGTCAGCACAAACATAATATTGATAACATGTGCGTGCAAATCACCCAGCACAAAAGAATAGGTCGGGAACTCATGGATGGTTTTATCCGATGTTTCCGGATTATAACCGATATAGCGGGTAGAATTCGGAAACCAGAAGGTTTCCACCTGATCTTCTGGCACCCCAGCTAAACGCTGAAGATTTGGGATAAGGAAACGGAACAGGAAATAATGCATATTCCCCGCAAAGGAAGTTGCGAGTCCCGCAAGCGTCCCGGTAATGGCCGGCAGGATGCGGATTAGCAGATACACCTTTGGCGCGCTTTCTGATTCCATACTTCTGCCCGTACGCACGGAAAGTTTACGGTCTTTTAAAAACGAGCGCACCACATTGTTAATCAGGGAATACGGCATTGCAAAACCACAGGCCGCAAGCATCATCATCATCAGGTTATAACCATACTCCACTCCGACCCCGGTAAGTTTTGTTATAAATGTTGCAAGATACTGCCCCACATAATAGTAATTGATGCTCTCCCCTGCAAACCAGAGATCTTCCGGCGGCATATAGGTGGAACGATCCATGATTGCCATAAAACCGTAATCCATAAATTTCTCCGTCCCATATGCTTCCGGCTTAAAACCGCGCAGATAACACCAGAACAGAAAGAAAATAAAAAAGACCACCTCGGATTTCAGCGCTGCCACAATCTTTTTTTCCGTAATGTGGTAACCACAAGCCTGTGCCAGGAAGCTTTGCGGGGAATTTTTCTGTTTTCCCGCCACTATAATGAGGATTACCGTATTGATTACAAGCAGGATACCAACCGAGATCAGCGCGTTTGTCCTTGTAAACTTCATTATCTTAAGCGAAGACAAAAACCACATAAGGATACCCGCGCCCGCAAGTCCTAATGCCTTCGAAAAAATAAAGCCACCATCGTGGAAACGCCCAAAAATCAGACCTGCCACCGGATAGGCAACCACTCCAAGCACTAAAAACACCAGCCACCAGATTGCGATACGGGAAAAATCATCGCCCAGAAGCGATGTCCCAATCCCCGCAGCCCCGCAAAGGAACAAGAGCGGGAACACAAAATCAAAGATTGTATCGACCCGTCTTTTCATATTTTTGTTCATTGATTTCTGCATAACCTAATTTCACCTGCTTTCCTTCTTTACTTCCACATCCTTCAGACAGCGGTTAATTGTCCTGAAATCATGAAAAGCCTTCTTCCCAATCTTAAAAATCTTTTTCAGATTAATGGAATTCACACCGCCCTGCCTTGGCCGGAATGTAATCGGCAGGTACAAAACACGCTGTTTTTTCTTGGCGTAAATCACCGAGAGAATCACGTTTGAAAGATTAAATTTCTCAGGCACCAGCCTAATATTTTCTGCCAAAGGTCCCGCCTGCATCAGGCGGAACGGCGTATTCGCATCCGTCACCGACACATGGAAACAGATGCGGCACACCAGCTTTAAAACCTTTGTAACAAAGACACGCGAAGCACCATCCTGCCTGCCCTTGCGGTGCCCGATCACCATCGCATAATCCGCACGCCTCTCCCAGAACGGCCAGAATTCTTCCGGGAGTGTCTGCCCGTCCGAGTCAGTCTGGAACACATAATCCGCCCCGGCTTCCAATGCATACTGATAACCATAGAGTACAGTCGCACCATGTCCTTCATTCTGTTTTGTCACAGGCAAAAACATCGGTCTTGTCTTTGCAAGTTCCTGCATTTTTTGGTAAGTGGTATCCCTGCTTCCATCATCAATAATAACAAGCCTGCTTTCCCCACCAATTTTTTCCACCACCGGGTACCAGTCCTCAATAACCGATTTAATATTCTCCTCCTCATTGTAGGCTGGAACCACAATATACAATTTATCCATAACTCCTCCCATTCTGCCGCAAAACGGCACCTATGCCAGTTTATTGCGGTAAAGGTCAAGCGCACTGCGCACCACCGCATCCATATTGTAATAGCGGTACTCCGCAAGCCGGCCAAGGAAATATACATTCTTTTCCGCTTCCATCTCCTTTTGATAACGCGAAAACAAAGCCCTGGCATCCGCCGTTGGGAACGGGTAGTACGGCTCTCCCCCCTCCCTCGGGAATTCTTTCATAATGGTAGTCTTTTTATGCTCCTGCCCGGTCAGTTTCTTAAACTCCGTAATACGCGTATAATCATAATCATTTGGGTAATTCACCACCGGTGCATCCTGGTAGGATTCCCGGTCAAACGTTTCCATTACAAAACTTAAACTGCGGTATGGCAATCCCCCATACTTGTAATGATAATACTCATCCACCGCTCCCGTATATATCAGTGTCCCAAACGAAATCTCATCCCTTATTTCCATAAACTCCGTATTGAGCAGCACCTTAATATTTCTGTTTTGTATCATCGCCTGACACATTTTAGTATAACCATAACGCGGCATTCCCTGGTATTTGTCCGTAAAATAGCGCGTATCACGGTTATAACGCAGCGGGATACGCGAGATTACCGAAGTATCAAGCTTTGCAGGGTCAACTCCCCATTGCTTTTTAGTGTAATTTTCGAAAAATTTCGAATAAATTTCCTCCCCCACCTTGGATAACGCTACATCACGGCTGGTTCGGATTTCCTTGATCGGCACCGCCCGCCCGGAAATAAATTTTTCCATTTCCTTTGGTGTCATATTCATATTATACAGGCGGTTCACAGTTTCTAACGTAATGGGCATCGGAATCAGGTTCCCATCCACCTGCGTTAGGACGCGGTGCCAGAAATCATCCCATTTTGTAAAATTTCCCAGATATTCATAGACTTCCTTATCATTGGTATGGAAAATATGGGGACCATAATTATGGACTAAAATTCCGTCCTCATTGTAGGAATCATAAACATTGCCGCCAATCTGCGGGCGTTTTTCCACCACAAGGACTTTCTCACCATTTCCATTGGCAATCCGCTCTGCCACTGTAAGTCCTGCAAGACCAGCTCCCACCACAATATAGGGATAATACATAAACTTCTCCTTTCTATTTCCGGTTTTAGGTATATCCTTGCAAATACAACCACCGGTTCTTTCTTCCTACAGGGCGGACAGTGGTTTCCCTACATCATAAATCGTAAATTTCCACTCGCCCTCATCCTGTGAAAATACCGCCTCATAAGCCGATGAAATCACATCCTCACGCACCTCATAATCCGTGCTCATCCGGTTGTCGTGATCCACAATAATATAGCGGATATTATTCTCCGACAACAGCCAAGCCAGCTCTTCTTTATCCGATGCCTCATACATCTGTTTCACCTGTTCATCGCGGTATGCAGTATCATAGCCCGCTGACCATCCAAAATACTGCCAGCCGTTATAAAGCATCGCGCCTCCAAGTACAACATTGTTAAGCGCATAATTTGATGTCAGGAAAATATCCTGCGCAGTTGCATTCTCCCTAATCCATGCCGTTACTTTATCCTGTGTGTCAAAAGCAAGATTGTTTTTCTTCTGGTTCCGGTTGAGTACCACCAGGTATTCAAAAAATCCCGTGGCACAAAGCAGTACCACCAACCCGGCAGCAGCAGCCCGAACCAGGAATTTCTTCTGCTCAAAGAGTTTTATAATAACGCACGCATTCAGGATCCCAAACAGCATCAATGAGATCATAATATATTTATGATTTACCGTAACATCCGTAGTCAGTGACAGATGGAACGCAAAAAGGAATGGCGCGGCAAATGCCGCTGTCATAATACGTTTTTCCGCATCCACCAGGATAAAAGCCGCCGTTAATACAAACAGCGCCGGTCCTGTTAGACGGAAAATATAGTCAATCACACCGAAGACCGTGCGGTTCTCCGCGATAAATCCATAGTAAAACGAGGTGGAAACCGCATTTCCATCAATAAAGACTGAACTCTGCAATATGGCAAGCAGGCCTGCAATCACCGCTGTCACAAGGAAATCAAGCCGATGGTCGGAACCAGCCGCCATAATAAAAAGCACAAGGAGCGCCGCAATGGTTACCGCGCCATTAAAAAAGGCAAGCGCCCCAATCAAAAACAATGCAAAAACAGACGTTAATGGGTGAGAG
>CAMWUU010000241.1 GCA_947177515.1 uncultured Lachnospiraceae bacterium | reverse complement strand
TACATAATCATACCACAATTATTAAGAAAATCAAGTTGTTTTTTGCTTTTTAACAAAATAATAACAAATAAATTAGAATAAACTAAATTTAATTTAATTTTCTTGACAGAATAACAAGATGATGATATGATGATGGTAAATAAAATTTACGTGAAAGGAGTGGTAGTATGTATGCATGGTGGGAAGGATTATCCGGGGCACTGAAAGTACTGTACATTATTGCAGTTCCGTCTACTCTGTTGCTACTGGTTCAGACAGTAATGATTGTCCTGGGATTTGGGGAAAACAGCATGGATGCAAACCCGTCAGATACTTCCGGGATTGGCATGGAAGGCGATTTTTCCATGGATGGCGGGGGTGATATCTCAGTAGATGATTTCGACCTTGACCTTGACGGTGCTACAGCGGATAGCGATGTCGGTGCGGGTTCGGAATTCGGTACCTTGCGCCTCTTTACTTTGCAGGGCATTGTTGCATTCCTGACGACCTTTTCCTGGACTTCGATCTGTTTTGTAAAAGGTGGGATGCAGCTTATGCCATCCCTGCTGCTTGGCATCCTAGTTGGTTCGATTATGATGTATGCAGTTGCCAAACTAATGCAGGTTTCCGGAAAGCTTGCAGAAAACGGGACGTTCCGCATCAAAAGTACGATCGGGGAATCAGCTCTTGTCTATGTAACAATCCCCGAGAAAGGGGAAAATGGCGGCAAGGTAACGCTTACGATGGAGAGCGGTTTTGTAGAGCTTTCGGCTGTCACAGAGGGTGATGTGCCAATCCCGGCGGGTATGACCGTGCGCATTACTGATGTGGTGGGAGATACGGTAGTAGTGGAGAAAGTGTAGATACAAAAGATGGTATGTGACGATTGGGAAAAGCGGGGGAACCCGTTTGTAGCCCCGTGTGTTTCGCGTTGCCTCGCACGGGGCTGCCTAAGATAAGGCGCGCAGAAAAGAGGGTTATCCAATGACAATGGAAGTGCTTATTGCTGTATGTGTGGTTGTACTGGTGTTGTTTGCGGCTGTAGCGGGGATTTTGTCGCGTTACCGTAAATGTCCGTCAGATAAGGTAATGGTAATTTATGGTAAGGTTGGTACGGATAAGGACGGGCAGGCACGCAGTGCGAAATGTATTCACGGTGGGGCAGCATTTGTTGTTCCTGTGCTCCAGTCGTTCCAGTATCTGGATTTGACACCGATCTCAATCAATGTTGATCTGCGCAACGCACTGTCGAAACAAAATATCCGCGTTGATGTGCCGTCCCGGTTTACTGTTGGTATCTCGACAGAGCCAGGTATTATGCAGAATGCGGCAGAACGCTTGTTGGGGCTTAAGTTAAATGAGATCCAGGAATTGGCGAAGGATATTATTTTTGGTCAGTTACGTCTTGTTATCGCGACGATGGACATTGAGGAGATCAATACGGATCGTGATAAGTTTCTACTGGCAGTGTCAAAAAATGTCGAAATTGAATTGAAGAAAATTGGTCTTCGCCTGATTAACGTAAATGTAACTGATATTACAGATGAATCCGGCTATATAGAGGCACTTGGTAAAGAAGCAGCAGCAAAAGCAATCAACGATGCGAAAAAGAATGTTGCAGAGAAGGATCGCGATGGTGAGATTGGCCAGGCTTTAGCGCAAAAGGATCAGCGTATCCAGGTGGCAGCAGCAAATGCAAGTGCTATCCAGGGTGAGAATGATGCGAAGATTGAGGTGGCTCAGTCCGAGGCAAACCGTCGTGAGAAGGAGGCGGATGCCCTGCGCATTGCAACTGCAGCCGAAGCGGTTCAGGCGGCGCGTGCAAAGCAGGAAGCTTATGTAGCACAGCAGGAGGCGGAGAATACCCGTGCGCAACTTGAGAAGGCAACACAGCAGGCGGATGTTATTGTTAAGGCTCAAATTGAGAAAGAGAAGGCAGAGATTGCGGCAGAAGCCGAGGCAGAAGTAATGCGGCGCAAAGCGCGAGGCGAGGCGGATGCGATTTTTGCAAAGATGGAAGCGCAGGCGAAGGGTGCGCAGGAGATTTTAGAGAAGCAGGCGGAAGGTATGAAACGGCTTGTTGAAGCGGCAGGCGGCGAGGCAGGCGATGCCGTGAAGCTGATTGTTGCAGATAAGCTTGAAGAACTGATGAAGATCCAGGTAGATGCTATCAAGGGTGTTAAGATTGATAAAGTTACCGTTTGGGACGGGGGCAGCAAGGGCGATGGAAAGACGGCGACGGCGGATTTCCTTTCCGGTATGATGAAGTCGGTTCCCCCGTTAAACGAATTGTTTAAGCAGGCGGGAATGGAGCTGCCGGAACTGCTTGGAAAGGAAACAACGAACGGGGAAGTGATAGAAAAACCGGAATAAATGCAAGGTAAAATGGGGAGGAAGCACTGCTTTGAAGCTGCTTTCTCCCTGTTTTGATGGGCAGTACTTTTTATCCAATCTAACCCATTTTTTCTTTGAACACGAGTCTGTATTTTCTGGCGCGTACTGCTGGAATTTCCCGGCGGTAAACTTTCGGTATAGTTAATTTTCCATTGTTTTAATGCGGATATAACTATGTCCCTTAAAGTTCTTTCTGGGTCTTATTGAAAAGCGTGTCATATTGTTTATTAGCTCCCCTAATAAAAAGGATTTACGATATTTATTTTCATTTTCCGCTAAAACATGGTATGATACTATTATATCAAAGAATACATGGGATTTTTAACAGCAGAATCCAGAAGATAGCGAAGCAAAGGGATTTCTGCGGAACTAAAACAGCAGAATCCTGAAGCGGAGCAGGAAGGGAATTCAGGGAGTGAAGCGGACGGAATTCGCTTCCAGGAGGTAGCGAAGCGGAGGGATTTCTGCGGAACTTTAAATAAGAAAGGAGAACTGCACAAAATGGGAAATGTCAAAAGAATTTATGTGGAAAAGAAAGCGCCCTACGCGGTGCGTGCTAAGGAACTAAAAGAGGAACTGCGAAGCTATCTGGGTTTAAAAGGATTAAAGGAAGTACGCGTCCTAATCCGCTACGATATCGAAAATATCAGTGATGATACCTATCAGAAAGCACTCGGCACAATTTTCTTTGAGCCGCCGGTCGATATATTATATGAAGAAACGCTACCGGAGAAGGAAAAAAATGGAAGTATCCACATCTTTTCCGTGGAATATCTTCCAGGGCAGTTCGACCAGCGCGCAGATTCCGCGGAGCAATGCGTAAAGCTGTTAAATAAAACAGAGGAGCCAGTAATCCGCTCCGCGACCACTTATATTTTGACCGGTGAGATTTCTGAGGATGATGTTTCGCGCGTAAAGGAATACTGCATTAACCCGGTGGACTCCCGCGAAACAGGAGAGGTCAAACCGGAAACGCTCGTTACGGTCTTTGACACACCGGAGGATGTAAAGATTTTTGATGGTTTTAAGGATATGCCGGAAACAGAATTAAAAAATCTGTACGATTCCTTAAACCTCGCAATGACCTTTAAGGACTTTTTGCACATCCAGAATTATTTTAAGAATGAAGAGCAGCGTGACCCATCCATGACGGAAATCCGCGTACTCGATACCTACTGGTCCGATCACTGCCGCCACACAACATTTCTAACAGAGCTGACTGATGTAAAATTTGAGGACGGCTATTACCGCAAACCAATTGAGGATTCATTCCTGCGTTATAAGGCAGACCGCGAGGTTCTTTATAAAGGAAGGAGTGACAAATATATTTCCCTGATGGATATTGCGCTGCTCGCAATGAAGAAGCTGCGCGCCGAGGGGAAACTTTCTGATATGGAGGTTTCAGACGAGATTAACGCCTGCTCCATTGTAGTTCCAGTAGAAATTGACGGTGTGACCGAGGAATGGCTGGTATTTTTCAAGAACGAAACACATAACCATCCAACGGAGATCGAGCCATTTGGCGGTGCGGCAACCTGCCTTGGCGGGGCGATCCGCGATCCGCTCTCCGGCAGGGGATATGTGTACCAGGCGATGCGGGTAACAGGTGCGGCAGACCCGACGGTTTCCCTTGCGGACACGCTCTCCGGCAAACTTGCGCAGCGCAAGATTGTAACGGGTGCGGCAAAAGGCTACAGTTCTTACGGCAACCAGATTGGACTTGCTACGGGGTTGGTCGATGAGATTTACCATCCAAATTATGTTGCAAAGCGTATGGAGATTGGCGCGGTTATGGGTGCAGCTCCGCGCAAAAACGTAATCCGTGAGAATTCCGACCCTGGCGATATCATTATCCTGATGGGCGGGCGCACGGGGCGCGATGGCTGCGGCGGCGCGACGGGTTCCTCCAAGGCGCATACGACCGAGTCCATCCATGTATGCGGCGCGGAAGTACAGAAAGGGAATGCGCCGACAGAACGCAAATTGCAAAGGCTCTTCCGACGGGAGGAAGTTGCGCACCTGATTAAGAAGTGCAACGATTTTGGCGCGGGCGGTGTATCAGTCGCTATCGGCGAGCTGGCGGACGGGCTGCGTGTACAGCTTGACAAAGTACCAAAGAAATACGCAGGACTTGACGGTACGGAACTTGCGATTTCTGAGTCGCAGGAAAGAATGGCAATTGTTGTTGATCCAAGGGATGTGGATAAAATGCTTGCCTTTGCTAAAGAGGAGAACCTTGAAGCAGTGGTGGTTGCAGAGGTGACGAAGGAGCCAAGGCTGGTGCTTGTCTGGAGGGATAAGGAGATTGTCAATATTTCCCGTGCTTTCCTTGATACCAACGGCGCACACCAGGAAGCAGCGGCGGTTGTAACAATGCCGGATGAAAAGGTGGATTATTTTAAAACCGGGGCAGCGTATGAGGCTGAGGCGGTAAAAACAATGCGTAAAACAGCCGGAAATGGAATGTTTGCAGAAAGCGGCACAGGAAATGATGGTCAAATAGATTGCACGAAACAAACACTGTCCGCCGATTGTGAAAATAATAGCTTTGACCTGAAATCGGCATGGCTTTCCATGCTTGCTGATCTGAACATATGTTCGAAAAAGGGGCTTGTTGAGATGTTTGACTCCTCAATTGGCGCGGCAACCGTGACAATGCCTTACGGTGGGAAATACCAGATGACCCCGGTACAGACGATGGTAGCGAAACTTCCGGTACTTTCCGGTGCATGTGATACAGTGACAATGATGAGCTATGGCTACGACCCATATCTTTCTAGCTGGAGTCCGTATCACGGCGCAATGTACGCGGTTGTTTCCTCCGTGGCGAAAATCGTAGCGGCAGGCGGCGATTTCACAAAAATCCGTTTTACTTTCCAGGAGTATTTCCGCCGTCTTGGCAGTGACCCTAAGCACTGGGGCGAACCGCTCGCGGCACTTTTGGGTGCGTATGAGGCGCAGCTTCGCTTTGGTCTGCCATCCATCGGTGGCAAGGACAGTATGTCCGGAAGCTTTAATGAGATCAATGTGCCACCGACCCTTGTATCCTTTGCAGTGGATATCGCAAAGAGTGGGGATGTGGTAACGCCGGAGTTAAAGAGGGCTGGCAATGCGCTGATTCGCTTTGTGATTGAGAAAGATGAGTACGGTCTGCCAAAATTTGATCAGATGATGGAACTGTACGGAAAAATTACGGAACTGATGCGGGGGGGCGTGATTGTGTCTGCTTACGCGCTTGGCGCAAAAGGTATTGCGGAGGCGGTCAGCAAGATGGCATTTGGAAACCGGTTGGGAGCTGAACTTTGCAATGAGCGTGACCCAAAGACATATTTTCTTCCAGAATATGGAAATATCATCGCAGAAGTAGCAAAAGATGATGTGAAGAAAATCGAGGCAGCAGGTGTGCCGTTTGACTGGTTCGGTATGGTGGGCGAACCTGCCGGATTTAAGGT
>CAMWUU010000240.1 GCA_947177515.1 uncultured Lachnospiraceae bacterium | reverse complement strand
CGTCATACTTTGTAAACAGATTGTCAAAATATGGCGACTCGCCGCCGCTCTGCACAAAATAATAGATAGTAATATCCTCGTCAATTTCCTCAAGGAGCCGGACGGTTTCCGGATCCAGGCTGAATTTTCCGTCGTCCGTCACGTCAAGCTGTATATCAAGTTTTGTCATAATCAGGTTAACGATAATTACAAGCGCCACCGCAATGACTGAGAGGGCTGTAGCATATGCCCCTCCCTTAAATTTTCTTGTTTCAAAGGAGGCTTTTACGCGCCCGCCAAGCTTCTCTTTTCCTGCCATCTTCCTTCCCTCCTTAACTCCATCTTCTCTTCTTGACCGCCTGGATGGTCAAAAATACAAAGAGTACGCAATAGCTGACGTAATAAACCACTGCCGATACGGCAAATTCCCCATAGACGAAATCCGTAAAACGGTCACTGATGGAAAACCAGCCAAATACATTTAATACCGCACCGTCCAAGGCTTCCGGCTTTGCCTGGTAAAGGATAAAAAGTGCAAGTTCCATTAGAAAAGCAATCAGGATACTAACCGTAATATTATGCATGACCACATAGCTGATGCCCGCAATCCCCAAAAGGAGGACGGAAAAAATAAGCCATGCCGTTTTGGCATCGGTCGGGAGTAAAACCGCGATCTGCGAAGCAAAAACAGAAATTATAACAACCACAAAAGTCATAATCGCCGCGAAAGCCTGGCTCTCCGTTAACGCGGAAATAAACAGCCCAATGGCCATATACGCCGCCCCCATCAGGAAAAAGGCAAGGATGCACGCGTAGGACTGCTTGAAATTAATCGTTCCATACTGCGCCATCACAGGCGGATAGACGCAGGTCACAAGCATAACGATCCCGAACATGGAAAGGATGGAAAAGTATTTCCCAAGAATGATCCTGGTCACGGAAATCGGGCTGGTGTAGAGCAACTGGTCAGTCTTTTGCTTATTTTCCTCCGCCATAATGCGCATGGTTACCATTGGTACAAGCAGGATAAAAAACATCATGACACCACCGAGCGCATAGCCAAAATTCGGGCTGCCGCTGTATAAATTCTGCGCATAAAAATACAGACCAATCAATGCAAGGAAAAATGCGAGGAACAGATACCCCACAATCGAGGTGAAGTAGGTGCGCATTTCCTTTTTATATATTGCCAACATTGCTTATTCCTCCTCTCCATCTATTGTAAAGTTTTGTACCTGTTCCTGCGCGCCCTCATCCCCTTTCGTCATCTCAAGGAAGATATCTTCAAGCGACAGATTATCCACTGTCATCCCGTAAATCGGGCATTTTGCCGCAGCCAGGGCATAAAAAACCTCCTCGCGCACATCAGCCCGCTCCCTTGTCCCGATGGAAACGGCAAGTAGCCCATCTTCCTCTGCAGGCTCAAACGTAAGCTTCTCGATTCGGTCAACTGACCCAAGTGCTGTCCGGATTTGGCCTTCCTCCCCCCGGACCACAAGTTTTAGGCTGATCGAACGCTCCAGATGCTTCGGCAGGTTTTCCACACTGTCCATTACAACAAGCTTTCCTTTATTGATAATCATAACGGTATCGCAGACTTCACTGATTTCCGAAAGGATGTGGGAGCTGATAATAACCGTATGCTTTTTTGCCAGTTCCTTGATCAGGTCACGGATCTCAATAATCTGCATTGGATCAAGGCCGACGGTCGGTTCATCTAAGATAATGACCTCCGGATAACCCACAATCGCCTGCGCTAAGCCGACGCGCTGACGATAGCCCTTAGAGAGATGGCGGATCAGCCGATCTGCTACATCCGTAACCTGCGTGCGCGCCATAATATCCGCAAGCATGGCTGCCCGCTGCCCGCGCGGCACTTTCTTGATATCCATCACAAATTTCAGGTATTCCCGAACCGTCATGTCCGGGTAGACCGGTGGAAGCTCCGGTAGATAGCCGATTGCCTTCTTCGCTTCCTCCGGCTCCTCATAAATATCAAAACCATTAATGGTAACACTGCCCCCGGTCATGGAAATATAGCCGGTCAGCATATTCATTGTCGTCGATTTCCCCGCGCCGTTGGGTCCAAGGAAACCGAGGATCTGTCCCTTTTCTACGGTAAAATTCAGGTGATCCACCGCTACATGCTCACCATATTTTTTTACCAGATCTTTAACCTCAATCAACCTGTTTTCCTCCTTTTTTTCTTCCGGGTCCTGGAACCCTTGCAGCAATTTTTAGTCAGTCTGCTGCTTTTACTACCCGTGCCATTATAACGCTCTTTTGTGAAAACTTGCCGTGAAATATGTGAACATTCTGTGAACATAGGCTCCTTCTCCTGCAGCTAGTTTCCATTCGCGCCCCTGCGCATAAAAAAGGGGACTGCCACAGATTCCCGCAGCAATCCCCGCTTTCCTAAGCCCCGACCACACTTTGCATGTCGTACATCCCCGCCTTCTTCCCCGCAAGGAATTTCGCAGCCTGCACTGCACCCGTGCCAAAAACTTCACGTGAGTAAGCTGTATGTTTCAGTTCAATCACTTCATCGCGCCCTGCAAAAATAATCTCGTGTTCCCCGACAATCGTGCCGCCGCGCACCGCCGAGATCCCGATTTCTTTCGGGTCGCGCGCCTGCCTGCGGCCGCTGCGGTCAAATGTGTAATGGTATTTCCCATCAAGCGCAGCATTCATACGATCCGCCAAAAGCAAGGCGGTTCCGGACGGCGCATCCACCTTCTTGTTATGATGGCGCTCCACAATCTCCATGTCAAAGCCTGCCTCCGCAAATATCTTTGCCGCAGCTTCCGCCAGCTTTGCCAGTGTATTAATCCCAAGCGACATATTGGCAGAACGCAGGATTGCAATTTCCTTTGATGCCTGTTCCACCTCTAAAAGCTGTTCTTCCGAAAAGCCCGTTGTGCAGAGCACGATCGGCAGTTTCCTTTCCCTGCTGACCGTAAGCAGTTCTGTCAGCCCCTTTGGCGAGGAACAATCAACCACGACATCCGCCAAAACGGTGCACTCGGCCAGGTGCTCAAAGACTGGGTAGGCATTTGTCCCGTTTGTTAGCGGCATTAGGTCGATTCCTGCTACCACCCTGATTTCCTCGTCGTTTTCCACGATCTCCGAGATTACCTGCCCCAGCCTCCCGTTGCAGCCCCGTATTATCAAATTTATCATTCCAGTTCCTTCCTTTCTGTCTGAAAGCCCGTTCCTGTCATTTCCAACCTTATAGTTCTTCCCCTTGCATAACCATAAAATCCCGTATACACGCAAACTCAAATCCTGCTTGCTAATATATCGCTATGCAATCAGCCCAACCTTCTTCATCTCCGCATACAGCACCTGCGCATGTGCCTCCTCCATATCCGTCAGCGGTGCACGCAGCGATCCCACGCCCATTCCCATCCTGTTTAACGCTGCTTTAACTGGGATCGGGTTGACCTCGGAAAACAGGGCTTTAACGAGCGGCAGATATTTTAATTGAAGTTCCAGGCTTCCCTTCGTGTCGCCCGCCAGATATTTTGCCACAATATCATGTGTCTGGCGCGGTGCCACATTGGAGAGCACCGAAATCACGCCCTTCCCGCCAAGCGAGAGTATCGGGACAATACAATCATCATTGCCCGAATAAATATCAAGCGAATCCCCACATAACTGCACCGTCTGGGCTACCTGGCTGATATTGCCAGTCGCTTCCTTCATAGCCACGATATTATCCACATTTTTCGCAAGGAAGGCAGCAGTTTCCGGCTGGATATTGCAGCCTGTACGCCCCGGCACATTATAGAGGATAACCGGAAGGTCGGCAGCTTTTGCAATCTCGGTAAAATGGCGGATCAGCCCGTTCTGGGTCGCCTTGTTATAATATGGTGTTACAAGCAAAAGACCATCCGCCCCGTCCACTCTTGCCTGTTTGGACAAATAGACCGCTGTTTCCGTACAGTTAGAACCCGTACCTGCAATCACTGGCACACGCTTTTTCACATGCTGCACCGTATAGCGGATACACTCCATATGCTCCTCGTGTGACAGCGTGGAAGCTTCCCCCGTCGTCCCACAGATAATGATACTATCCGTACCATTCTCAATTTGGAAATCAATCAGCTCCCCAAGCTTTTCAAAATTGACTTCCCCATTTTCTTTCATCGGTGTAACTATCGCAACACCAGCTCCCTCAAAAATTGCCATAATCCTCCATCCTTTCTTTCCACATAGCGAAGTAGAGCCCCGATTGGATCATGCCTGTTAAGTCCCTGTGTGGGTTGCAGGTCTATATATGTGGAATCCTTAAAACCATTTTTCTTTGCACGGGTTTAGCCCTTACCGCACAAAAAAAAGCCGACATGGATTGCCGACTGAAACACTGCCCATCAAATTTGATGTAGCATAATGAACCACTGCGAAACCGCAGCAGCATCTTTCCAGTAGCTCTCCATCACAGAGGAAACCCATCCGGCATCCTCCCCAATGACAGTGACCGGATTCTTCATCCAGCCCCCAGCCTGCAAAGTTTCAGGAACCCTGCACCTTCGGCATCTCATCCTTTCTTCTGCATTCCCCTATGCCTGACATATCCTGCAGTTTACTCTTAATCGATGCGCCTCTACTTCTATGCATTTATGTTTCTATCTTATCATTCCACGTCTGCCTTGTCAACTACAATTTTTAAACTTAATCCCCGTTTTATATAAATATCCTCTTTTTGTGGGGATTTTTCGCAAAAGCAAGAGAAACAGCCATTGCCTTTGGCAATTGCGTTCTTTCGCAATTGCATCTTGCGGCAGTAAAAAGCGAGAGCTTTTTACTGCCGTGTGAAATGGTTCACTCTAAAAGTCCCCCTTTCACATTTGTTTCGTCGATGCACCCGGTGTTTCGTCGTTCTCAATCAGGTCGAGTTTGCTGACACTGACCTCATAGGCCACGCGCTTCTCAAACTCCGTATCGCTAAGCTTCTTCTGGTACTCCCTGCTCTGGATACGACCCCAGACCTGAAGGTGTGCCCCCACCTCGAAATTATCGGCAAATCTCGCATTGCGACCCCAGCAGATACAAGGGATATAATCCGATTTGCCATAAGGGCGGTTTACTGCGAGCAGGATGTCCGCAATTTCCCTGCCAAGTGGTGTCTTGCGGTATACCGGGGGCTTGCACACGAAGCCGTCCAGATATATGTAGTTCGGCTTATGTTCGCCTTCCGCGTGCTCCATCACCCTTACCTCCCTCGCAAATACCGAGAGAACAAGACGGTTCTTGTTGTCTTCGTGGCGGTTGTAGGAACGGAATTGCCCATTGATTTCCACAAATTTGCCCTTGCAGGACTCCTTCACGTTGATCAAGCGCTCCGAAACCATAACTGGGATAACATCATACGTATCACTCAAGCGGTTTACGGATATCTCCATCAAGTAAAACCCTTCCCCGAATACGTCATGGCTGTAGGTGAATTCACTTACGACCTCCCCTGCCACGATTACCTGATTGTTGTCAAATACTTTATCTGTCATATTTAACCTCTCTTTCCTTTGGTTCGTTAGAATTTCCTCGTAAACAAAGTATTCTCACGGGTACTATTATATGTGGAAATAATTGGAATTTCAAGTCCTTTCCATCGTAATTTTCTCCCATAGTAATACACTGTCTGGCATTTCTCGTTCCGACTCCCCATGAATCGACGTAACGTCCTTAAAACTGATGCCATTATACACCATTCGCAAGGGAAAACGCAATCCTTTTTCAACTTTTTTAGCGCTTTTTCATCATTCTTTTATTTTTTGTTCTGTTTCCAGGGATATTTTCCTTTTTTCCAATATATATTTTTATTAATTTTCCAATATATACCATTCTCTTC
>CAMWUU010000239.1 GCA_947177515.1 uncultured Lachnospiraceae bacterium | reverse complement strand
AGCGAGAACGATTGGATGGATATGGGGCAATTACCGGAACTTGAAAAGATGAGGATAAAACTTTACGGCGAATAAACGGGGGGATGCAGATTGAGCAAATTGGTATTGATTGGTGGTGGGGGACATTGTAAATCGGTTCTTGATTCTGCCCTTGCGATGGAAACATTTGAAGAAATTGTGATCACAGATGCAAAACTGGAAGCGGGGACAGAGGTTTTTGGTTGTAGGGTGGTTGGAACGGACAGTAATCTTGTGGAACTTAAGCAAAAGGGATTTGATTATGCTTTCATTACAGTGGGGAGTATAGAATCTGTAATGTTAAGAAAACAACTTTCAGTTGTTGCTTCAAATTTAGGATTTCAATTTCCAGTCATATGCGATCCAACGGCATGTGTTTCCTCCTTTGTCATGATAGGAAAAGGAACGTTTGTTGGGAAAAATGTGGTGATTAACGCAGATGTTAAGATTGGAAGACATTGTATTATTAATACTGGCTCGATTCTGGAACATGAATGTACGGTTGGGGATTACTCCCATATTTCTGTAGGTGCCATTTTGTGTGGAAACAGTCATATTGGGTGTGATAGTTTTATCGGTGCGGGAAGTACCCTGATACAGGGAATTTCGGTGGGAGATAACACGGTTGTGGGGGCTGGCAGTAAGTTATTGGCTGATGTGGAGGATAATAGGAAGATTTGTGGAACTGTTATAAAAGAACAGAACTGTAGTAAGGGGGGGGGGTATAAAGTACCCTTAATTGGGATGCCATCTCTTTTGGATTTGTATCCGGAGGTAGCATAGATGAAAAAACTGGTTATTGCAGGTAATGGTGGGTTTTCTAGGGAAGTAGAGTGGCTGGTCAATCGTATCAACAAGGTTAGTCCGACTTGGGAATTTCTAGGATTTATTGATAACCTTTCTAAGGAGGGGAAGGTGGTTGGTGATGATGATTTTGTAACCCATTATAAGGAGGAACTCTATGTTGCCCTCGGCATCGGAAATTCTAAAGTTAGGGAAAAGATATATAAAAAATACAGGAAGAACCCAAAGATTCAATTTGCGAACCTGATCGATCCAAGTGTAATGTGCTCGGATCGGATTTTGCTTGGTGGTGGCAATATTGTTTGTGCAGGGACAATCTTAACGGTTGATATTACCATTGGGAACTGCAATATTATTAATCTTGCTTGTACAATTGGACATGATGTTGTTTTGGGAGATTTTGTTACTGTAAATCCGGGTGTTAATATTTCTGGAAATACGAGTATTGGTTCCGGGTGTAACATAGGAACTGGAACGAAGATTATACAAGGGCTTAGAATTGGGAAAAATACGGTCGTTGGGGCAGGGGCAGTTGTGACTAAGGAATTGCCGGATGATAGTACTGCGGTTGGGATTCCAGCAAAAGTTATAAAAATCAAAGAAGACCGTGTTTTGGAATAGGGTTTCTATTTTCTTTTATGGAGGAAGAAGATTATGGGCAGGACTTTGATTATCGCGGAAGCTGGTGTAAATCATAATGGCAGTCTGGAAATGGCGAAAAGGCTTGTTGATGCAGCGTACGCGTGTGGCGCGGATATCGTAAAATTTCAAACAGCAAAGTTGGATTCCCTTGTATCGAAAAATGCCCGCATGGCGGATTACCAGAAAAAGAATACGGGTGTGGAAGAAAGCCAGAAGGATATGCTAAGGAAATTGTTACTTCGTTTTGAGGATTTCGCCGAGTTGGCGGGATATTGTAAAGAGGTCGGCATAGTTTTTCTGGCAACGCCATTTGATATAGAAAGTATTCATTTTTTAGATGCCATGCAGGATATTTGGAAAGTTCCATCCGGGGAGATTACAAACTATCCATTCCTTGTAGAGATTGCGAAAACGGGAAAGAAAGTAATCCTTTCCACAGGTATGGCAGAAATGCAGGAGATAGAAGATGCTATTCGGGTTTTAAAGTCAAATGGGACAGGTGATATCATAATCCTTCATTGTACAACGGAGTATCCCGCACCAATTAGGGATGTGAATCTTAACGTAATGAATATGTTGCGGGAGAAGTTTAAGTATCCCATAGGATATTCGGATCATACACAGGGGATCGAAGTGGATCTTGCTGCTGTCGCACTGGGTGCGGCAGTGATCGAAAAACATTTTACACTGGATCGGAATCTTCCCGGACCGGATCACAAAGCAAGCCTTGAGCCAAAGGAACTCAAAGCAATGGTGGATGGAATCCGTAAGGTAGAACTTGCACTGGGTTCGGAAGAGAAAAAATTATCCGGAGCAGAACGGAAGAATCGAAGTGTTGCACGCAAAAGTATTGTGGCAAAAAGAAATATAAAGGTGGGGGAGATATTGACTAGTGATAATATTACAACGAAGCGCCCTGGTACGGGGATCAGTCCGATGAAATGGAATGAGATCCTTGGTACGCGGGCAGTCAGGGATTTTGAAGAGGATGAATTGATAGAACAATGAAAAAAATAGCAGTGGTAACCGCAACAAGGGCGGAATATGGTCTATTGTCCCCTGTGATTAATGAACTGAGGAAGCATGAGAGTGAGAAGTTAAAGGTTGAGCTTATTGTGACGGGGACACATCTAAGTGGGAATTATGGGATGACGGTGAAAGAAATAAGGGAGAGGATTGACCATCAGATATTAATTTCTATAAAATCAGGCTCTGAAACAGATATATCAGCGAACCAGGCAGAGATTCTGATAAAGTTTACCGGATTATTTATGAAAGAAAACTACAGTGCGGTGGTTCTCCTCGGTGACCGTTACGAAACGTTGGCCATAGCTATTGCAGCAGGAAATACAAGAACCCCAGTATTCCATCTTTGTGGCGGGGATACAACCGAAGGGGCGATGGATGAATGGATCCGCCATTCGGTTACAAAGATTAGTTACCTGCATTTTACTACAAATGAAGAAAGCAGAAAAAGAGTGATACAGCTTGGAGAGGATCCTGCCCGTGTGTTTAACTACGGATCCACTAGCATAGATAACATCGTGAATGCTACGGATATGTCAAAGGAAGATGTATTGGGAAGCATCGGGTTCCATAACTGTCGATTTGCGGTATGCACGTATCATCCGGTAACGATGGAGGGTGGAAGTGTGGACGGACTTGTCATAGAATTTATCGAAGCAATCAAGGCATACCCGCAGATACAATTTATTGTTACAAAATCAAATGCGGATCAGGGTGGAGCAAGGATAAACGAACTTCTTGATGAAGCAGGACGTGAGGTCAAAAATCTCCATGTGTTTGCGTCATTGGGGGTAAGGCGTTATCTTCTGCTTATGAAATATTCTGAATTTGTACTTGGAAATTCCTCAAGCGGGATCATAGAAGCACCAGTATTCCATATCCCGACGGTTAATATTGGGGATCGGCAGCGCGGGAGATTGCAACCGGAAAGTATTATTTCCTGTGGAAGCGACAAGGATAGTATTGTTGCAGCAATTCGCGAGGCACTTAGTGATGGGCATAGGGCTGTATGTAGGGCAGTAATAAGCCCATATGGATCCGGAAATGCCAGCAGGCAGATCACAGATAAAATAATCGGGACTGTGATGATGGGGAACATTGACTTAAAAAAGAAGTTTTATGATCTGTGAGGAAAATATAATGAATATTATAGTGATCGGGTTGGGGTCTATGGGGAAAAGGCGTGTCCGTCTTATTAAGGAACTGTATAAAGAATATATTGTAACCGGTATTGATAGTAGAAAAGATCGCAGGATGGAGGTATCAGATTTATATGGGATTGAAACGTTCCAAACGCTTGGTGATATGGAGAAACCTGTGGATTGTGCATTCGTCTGTACATCCCCGTTATCCCATGTAAACATCATTAAGGAATGTTTGACTAGGGGGTGGCATGTATTTACAGAGCTAAATCTTGTTGATGACGGATATGATGAAAATATACTGCTTGCGAAAGAAAAAGGCTGCCATCTGTTTTTGTCTTCTACATTTTTTTATCGGGAGGAAATCAAATATATTCGTTCCCGTGTGACGGACAACAAAAAGTGGAATTATATTTATCATATTGGTCAATATCTTAAAGATTGGCATCCATGGGAAAACTACAAGGATTTCTTTGTCAGGGATCAAAAAACCAACGGATGCAGGGAAATCATGGCGATTGAACTTCCTTGGTTGACGGGGACATTCGGGAAGGTTGCCCATGTTCATGCCCATTCGGATAAAATGACAGGATTACAAATTGGATATGATGATAATTATATGATTCAGATTGTCCATGAAAATGGGAACAAAGGTGTTCTTATTGTGGATGTTGTTTCCCCAGCAGCCGTAAGGAAGCTGGAAGTTTATTCGGAAGGAAATTATCTTTCATGGAGTGGGACACCGGACAGCTTATTGGAATTTAGTACAGAAGACAAACAGTTAAAGCCGGTCGCCCTTACAGAAAAGGCGGAGCACAAAACGGGTTACCGTGAATTTATCGTAGAGAATGCCTACAGGAATGAAATTCGTGAGTTCTTTGATGTGGTACTCAATGGGAAAGAACCATTATACGGGTTTGAGCAGGATAAGGTCATTCTTCGTTTAATCGACTCTATGGGGGCGTGATAATGAAAGTATGTTTTGTTGGGGTGGGATCCATCGCAAGACGGCATATACGAAATCTTCACCGCATATGTGCCAAAAGGAATATGGATCTTTGTGTGGACGCGTACCGGAGAAGTGGTGATCCGGCAGAAGGCGTGGGGCAAGTTTATACTGAATTTAGCCAATTGCCCAATGATTATGATGTGGTCTTTATCACAAATCCTACGGAATTTCATTTGGAAACTTTAGGGCGCTTCCACGGGAAAGGGAAGCATTTTTTTATCGAGAAGCCTATAGTTTCGTTACATCAGGTGGAACAGGCAGGGAATTTTCTGTTACGGGAAGATTCCGTATATTATGTGGCATGTCCCCTCCGGTACAATGCGGTGATACAGTATATAAAGAATCATATTAATCCAAGTGATGTGATATCCATACGCAGTATTTCCTCCAGTTATCTTCCGGACTGGCGTGTGGGACAGGATTACAGGATGACATATAGCGCGCACAAAGATATGGGAGGTGGTGTAAGCATAGACTTGATTCATGAATGGGACTATCTTACATACCTTTTTGGATGGCCTAAAAAGGTTAAGAGCATGATCGGCAAGAAATCATCTTTGGAAATCGACAGCGAAGACTATGCGATTTATATTGCAGAGTACGAAGATAAACTGGTGGAACTTCATTTGGATTATTTTGGAAGGAAGACAATCCGGGAGATACAATTATTTACAAGGGAAGATACCATCATTGGTGATATCAGCAATAATAAAATTCGCTTTCTCATGCGGGGAGAGGAAATCGATTTTTATGAGGAAAGGGATGACTATCAGATCAGGGAACTTGAATATTTTCTGGATATTATATCTGGAAGGAAGAAAACGGATAACCATTATCTGCACGGGATTAAAGTGTTATGGCTGACACAGGGAGGGATTCATGTGTAATGGAAATTTTGATGGACAGCAAATAGGCGATTTATTGATACATCAGTTAAGGCAGTTTTGGGTTGACGTGGATGAAGAATCTATCTTGGAAGCATTGCCTGAAGCAATGAAGCAAATCGAGGAAGGCTTTTACAGATCGCCAAGTAAACGATTTTACGACGGTAAAAACATTCTATTTTCTCCCTATATGTCCATTCACTGGATGATTTTTCTGTATCATTTGTCACATCAAATATTTCTCTGCGGGGGGGGGGGTAACAGAGAAGCAGGTTAACAATATTAATAAAAAAATGCAGGGTATTTCCTGGTTTAATGGGAAGTGAAA
>CAMWUU010000238.1 GCA_947177515.1 uncultured Lachnospiraceae bacterium | reverse complement strand
CGCATAACAAACGCGATTTTTCCATTATGCCTAAACACATATACACTGTAACGCCCGAGTCCCGGTATCGAATATGCATAATCCATCTCGCCTCTTTCCCGGAATGCCTGCTGTACCTGAGCCGACATTGTGGGCTTTATCATGGCCTCCACATCCGGAGGCAGCATGCACGGGTAATCCATATCCTCCAATTCCCCGTTCACACGGATTTTCGGCGGGATACCAACTGTTACATGCAGGTCGGATGCGCCCCGCTCTTTTGCCGTACCCAGTAATTCCTCAATTGTTACCATCCGTATCCTCCCTTAAAAAACTGTATTGCTGTACCTTATTTCAATATGCGATATGCTTACCCACCCATGCATTTTCCTTCTCCAATTTCCAAAAATCCCCCACTTAGTTATTGTACCACAAATACTTTTCATAAACAAGTTTTATCTGCCGTATTTTTAAATAGGTGCAGTACAAGGGGGATGCCCCATTTCCTTTCCCTAGCACATACAAAAGATTCTTTCGCTGGTTTTAAAACCTCACTCCTCCCATTTATAAACACTTCATAAAATCGTCATTAAATCGTAATTTTTTTCTTGAAGTCACCGATTTTGTGTCGTATAATACAAATTCATGGGAGATTTGTCCCATGTCCTACCTATTATTATATGTATTTAATGGAATATATGTATAAATTTTCATGGAGGTTTTTATGTCTGATCTAAATTACAGTTTCGGTATTGATATCGGTTCAACAACCGTGAAAGTGGCACTGCTAGACGGGGAACAAAATATTCTATTCTCTGACTACGAGCGCCATTTCGCCAATATCCAATCCACGCTCGCCTCACTGATTGAAAAGGCAATGAAATCCTTAGGAAAAGACATATCCGTCCATCCTGTTATCACCGGCTCGGGCGGTCTCTCCTTGGGGGAAAACCTGGGCGTGCCGTTTGTGCAGGAGGTGGTTGCAGTGGCCACCTCCCTGAAGAACTACGCCCCTCAGACGGATGTTGCAATCGAACTCGGCGGGGAAGATGCCAAAATCATCTATTTTACCGGCGGGATTGACCAGCGCATGAACAGCATCTGCGCGGGGGGAACCGGCTCCTTTATCGACCAGATGGCAACCCTGTTAAAAACGGATGCGGCGGGACTGAACGAATACGCAAAGTCTTACCAGGCAATTTACCCGATTGCGGCGCGCTGCGGCGTTTTTGCCAAATCCGATATCCAGCCCCTGATCAACGAGGGCGCAACGAAACCGGATCTCGCCGCCTCCATTTTCCAGGCAGTAGTTAACCAGACCATCAGTGGTCTTGCCTGCGGCAAGCCAATCCGCGGGAATGTTGCCTTCCTGGGTGGGCCTTTGCACTTTTTGACCGAATTAAAAGCCGCATTTATCCGCACATTAAAATTAGACGATGACCATGTAGTTGCGCCAGAACACTCCCATCTGTTTGCGGCAATCGGTTCCGCCATGAACGCCGACCCATCCGTTTCTTTTCAACTTTCCGAACTCTCCGGGCGTTTGCGCCGCGGTGTTACCGTCCCGATGGAGATCAGCCGCCTTAACCCGCTTTTTGAAGATGAAGCAGCTTACCGTGCATTTACAAAAAGACATGGGACGCACTCCGTAAAAAAGAAGGAACTCTCCTCCTACCGTGGGGACTGCTTTCTTGGGATCGATGCAGGATCCACGACAACCAAGGCTGCACTTGTGGCAGAAGATGGCTCCCTGTTATACTCCTTTTACTCCAACAACAACGGAAGCCCTTTGAAAACCACAATCCGTGCGGTCAAGGAAATCTGTGCCGCAATGCCCGAAGGGGCAAAGATTGTGCGCTCCTGCTCAACTGGCTACGGGGAGGCACTGATCAAATCCGCACTGCTGCTTGACGAAGGCGAAGTGGAAACCGTGGCGCATTACTACGCTGCAGCATTTTTTGCCCCGGATGTGGATTGTATCCTGGACATTGGCGGGCAGGATATGAAATGTATCAAGATCAAAAGCGCAACCGTGGATTCCGTACAGCTAAACGAAGCCTGCTCTTCCGGCTGCGGCTCTTTTATTGAAACTTTTGCAAAATCCCTGAATTATGAAGTGGCTGATTTCGCAAAAATCGCATTATTTGCCAAAAATCCGACCGATCTTGGCACACGCTGTACGGTCTTTATGAACTCGCGGGTTAAACAGGCTCAAAAAGAGGGGGCAACCGTTGCTGATATTTCCGCCGGGCTTGCCTATTCCGTAATTAAAAACGCCCTTTATAAGGTGATCAAGCTGACCGACCCAAAAGACCTTGGCAAAAAGATTGTCGTGCAGGGCGGAACATTCTATAATGATGCAGTACTAAAAAGCCTGGAAACACTTCTTGGCGTGGATGTGGTACGCCCGGATATCGCGGGTATTATGGGCGCGTTTGGTGCTGCACTGATTGCCAGGGAACACCATACGGGTGGGGTCAGTACTATGCTTGATATCGAACAGATCAGCGCGCTCCGCTTTGAAACAGATATGGCGCGTTGTAAGGGCTGCGCAAACAACTGCCGTCTGACCATCAACCGGTTTTCCGGCAAAAGACAGTTTGTTTCCGGCAACCGATGTGAACGTGGGGTTGGAAAGCAAAAAAACAAGGATAATATCCCAAACCTGTACGACTATAAACTCCACCGCTATTTTGACTATGAACCATTGGCAGAAGGCATTGCCACACGCGGTACGGTTGGCATTCCACGTGTACTGAACCTGTACGAAAACTATCCATTCTGGTACACATTTTTTACCAAACTCGGCTACCGCGTCCTGCTTTCGCCGCTTTCGACAAGGAAAATCTACGAACTTGGCATTGAGTCAATCCCAAGCGAATCCGAGTGTTATCCTGCCAAGCTTGCCCACGGGCATATTATGTGGCTGCTTTCGCAAGGGGTGAAATATATCTTCTACCCTTGCATCCCATATGAGCGCAAGGAGATTGAAGGGGCGGGCAACCATTACAATTGCCCGATTGTAACTTCCTACGGGGAAAATATTAAAAACAATGTGGAAGAACTGCGGGAATCCGGGATTATTTATCAAAACCCGTTCCTTTCCCTTGAAAACGAAGAGATTGTAACCAAACGCCTGACAGAATATCTGAGTGCAGAAAATAATATCCCGGCAGAGGAAATCCGTGATGCTGCTGCCGCAGCATGGGCAGAACTTACCGCTGCTAGGGCTGACATGCAAAAAAAGGGTGAGGAAACCCTAGAGTACCTAAAGAAAACCGGCCGGCGCGGCATCGTACTTGCCGGAAGGCCATATCATGTGGATCCGGAAATCAACCACGGCATCCCGGAACTGATCAATTCCTACGGGGTCGCTGTGCTTACGGAGGATTCCGTCTGCCACCTAGCAAGAGTTGACCGCCCAATGATTGTCGTGGATCAGTGGATGTACCATTCGCGCCTGTATGCGGCAGCTTCCTTTGTGCGCAGCCAGGAAAACCTTGAACTAATCCAGCTCAATTCATTTGGCTGCGGGCTGGATGCAGTCACAACCGACGGTGTGGCGGATATCCTGAACGCATCGGGCAAAATCTACACCGTGCTAAAAATCGACGAAGTAAACAATCTGGGAGCTGCGCGCATCCGCATCCGCTCCCTGCTCTCAG
Organism: uncultured Lachnospiraceae bacterium; assembly: GCA_947177515.1. GTDB lineage: Bacteria > Bacillota > Clostridia > Lachnospirales > Lachnospiraceae > RGIG4057. Next base: position 2,225 of record CAMWUU010000238.1, on the reverse strand, counting down.
CCGTGAATGACCGCGCGCGCAAGGGCATCGTGCCCGAGGTCAAATCCTCCGCCCATAGCCGGGTTGTTTTTACCAAACAGATGCTAAAGGATAATTACACCATACTTGCACCGCAGATGTCCCCTATTCATTTCCAATTTTTGGAACCTGCACTGCGTGCCACTGGCCTGAATCTTGTTATCTTACCAAACAACAGTAAAAATGCAGTTGATATCGGCTTAAAATATGTGAATAATGATGCATGCTACCCTTCCCTGATTGTAGTTGGCCAGTTTATGGAAGCACTGCTTTCCGGAAAATATGACCTTAACCGCACTGCGATTGCCATCACGCAGACTGGGGGCGGATGCCGCGCAACAAACTACATTGGGTTTATCCGGCGCGCCTTGCAAAAAGCGGGCATGGGACAGATCCCAGTAATCTCAGTAAGTGCCCTGGAAAAAAATCCTGGCTTTAAATTAACCCCAACCCGCCTTGCCCGTGCGATGCAGGCTCTGGTATATGGGGATCTCTTTATGCGTGTGCTCTATTCAACAAGACCATACGAGGCAGTGAAGGGTTCTGCAAACGCCCTCTATGACAAGTGGGTGGGTATCTGCAAAGAGTCCGTAAAAAACGGGAAGTTTAAAGAATTCCGGCGCAACCTGCACGGTATTGTGGAAGATTTTGACAAGCTTCCCCTTATTCCTGGCTTAGTAAAGCCAAAGGTCGGTGTGGTTGGGGAAATCCTGGTAAAATTCCTCCCCGCAGCAAACAATTACCTGGTTGATCTTCTAGAGGCAGAAGGTGCACAGGCGGTTGTACCGGATATGCTGGACTTTTTTATGTACGGAAGTTACGACTCACAATTTAAAGCAGATTACCTCGGTAAGAGCCGGATGGATGCCAGAATTAATAAAACCGTAATTTCCATTATGGAATATTTCCGTAAGGAAGCGCGGCTTGCCCTGCGTAGAAGCGAACGGTTTGAGGAGATGCCAACCATCTACGAACTGGCCAAGTACGCTGAACCCATTGTTTCTGCGGGCAACCAGACCGGCGAAGGCTGGTTTTTGACCGGGGAGATGATAGAACTGATCCACTCCGGTGTGAAGAACATTGTCTGCGCACAGCCTTTTGGTTGTCTGCCAAACCATATTGTCGGCAAGGGGGTTATCAAGGAACTGCGTCGGCAGTATCCGGATTCAAATATTGTGGCAGTGGATTATGACCCGGGGGCAAGCGAAGTAAACCAGTTAAACCGCATCAAGCTGATGTTGGCAACGGCTGGGAAGAATCTTGAGTAGGATATTTTAAATCCATGCACTAAAACCTGCTTTCTGCAACAACAATATCTGGTTCCTTTGACGTGCCAAAAGAAATTCAAAAAGGTCTTGTAATCACATATTTCCGTGTGATTACAAGACCTTTTCAAACTTTTGCACGCCTTTGTACATCCCGTATCACCTCAAGAACAGCCACAAGTAGAGGCATAGGCGTGATTTCATTTTACCAAAGCAGCCTTCAGAGAAACTCATGGAGAATAATATGCTTTAGCTTGTCTTCTACGCTTTTGGTACTCGTATCAGAAAAATGTACTTCGACTAAGTAGGTTATCTTATCAATCTTCTTTTGCAAACAGGGTTTTAATCGCCCTGTGGTGTTGATTTGAATGTTGTTGCCCATTGTTCCTCTTTAATGGCAAAAAAATAGAGCATATAGATTTCAATTTCTATATGCCCTAACGCTGTTACTATATTTTATTTTGATTGATATGATTGATTACGCCAACTGCATAACCTCGGCTTCAAGTTCCCTTAATTCGTCTAATGATAATGAGTGAACACATAGAGCAATTTCATCAAGTGATAACTTTCCCATTTTTATCATTCTTTCCGCTGTTTCTCTCGCCTCATCGTGCCTTTCACTCTTAATAAATGACTTCATTATCTGTTCTTCATCAAATAAACTCATCATAATTGTCACAACCTCCTTTTCTCTCTGCGCTAAATATTCCCTTAGAACATTCCTATCTTTGCATATGCAAATTGTTTCAGTAACCGCCTTTTGTGTCATTCCATACCGTTTTGTCTGTTCATTAAAAACTTTACAGAAAATGATGTACTGATTGATAATATCATCTGTATCGCTTTCATAGATAACCTTTGCCTTTACCTCAAAATTCACATTAAAGTTGTCTGTCCTTAAACCCATCTTTGGTTACATTCATTTACTCACATCTCCTA
>CAMWUU010000237.1 GCA_947177515.1 uncultured Lachnospiraceae bacterium | reverse complement strand
ATCTTATTCCATGCCTCACGCTCACTGACCGCAGTTGTCACCACTGGCGAACCATCCGCGCGCAGGAATGGGGTGGTTTTCGCCATATCCCTGCAAAGCATATAATATTTGTATTTCCTATCCATAAAACAAGCGTCCTTTCCATCCTGTCACGGTTCCCGGCGACCGTGTACAGTATAAAAATGTTAAACTTTCTTTACAAATAATTATAACTGATTTTTTTTCGGAAGTCAATATTTGATTTTGGCGCATACAAAAGCAGGGACAGCCGCCAAAACAGCCGTCCCCGAAAGACTTCCATATTTTCCTGTTATCCCCGTTCCCTCCCTCACCTGACAGTTGATACGTGGTAATAAATAAAAATTGTAACAATACACATGTTAATATACGGGACATGCATTGTTCGATTGGGGATTCGAACCCCGGGGGTTGTCCACACCCCCTCTTGCCAAGTCCGGCACATTCTCTGCCGGCAGAGATGCATCCACCCTGACAGGCTACCATCATAAAAAATGCCCTACAACAATTCCGTTGTCCAGTTCAATTCCTGGATCCGCTCATCTAAAGCGCGCAGCTCGCCAGAAAGCAAATCCAGTTTTTTCTGGATTTCGCCGACTGGAACCGTACTGTTTATCTTTATTTCCGAATGTGTCATACGGTTTACCCTGCTGCTTGCATTGTCAAGAAAACTGCGCAGGATCTGGATTTTATTTTTCAGGCAGTCCCTGCGGGCAAGCAGCGCCGTGATGCGCTCACCCTCATGTGCCGTAATACTGTTTGTCAGGTTAATCCTTGTAATTAGTTCCGTCAGCCGCTCCGTTATCCGATCAAGTTCCTGCATCAAATCCTGTGGTGACTCGGAAGGCTCTTCCCCTTCCTGCACCTTTGAATTGTTATTCAGCCGGATACTAAGCTCATTCAATTTTTTTTGCAGATCCGAGCGCTCCGACAATGCTGTTGCCAACTTCATTCCCCGTCACCTCGTTTATGTTTTTTAATAACATTATAACTGCTTTTCTTTGAAAGTCAAGATAGAGGAGGCAATGAATTACCACCATCTGCACCAGGTATCCATGCCTTGCAACATTCGTTTCTTCCTGTGGATGCCATTTTGACAGGTATTAATTATATGTATCTATAAATCTGTTAAAACAAAATAGTCAAACATCGCGTAATTCTCCGATTCCGCATGGTTTGCACTTGCATACATGCCGATGGTATTCCCGACGAAACCGCCCGCTGCCTCCGTGCTTAGAAAACGTGCATCCACAGTAACAGGAATCTTTATAAAGCCCTTGTCCTGCGGTGCATACCAGAAGGAAAGTTTCTGCCCATCCTGCATGATCTTTAATGTGACCCCTAAAGAATCCTGCAAAAATGCAGTCTGCGAGAGAACTACTTCCTTTTTTGGCGCACATCCCCGCGCTTGTCCTGACCGCTCCCCAAAGCTTACCACGCGCAATATAGAATTCCCATTCTCCTGCATTACAACAAAACGCACGCTTGCCGTTTCGCTCTGCAAAATAACAAGACCTGCTTCCTCACCTTCCCCTGGTACAAATTCCATCCTTGTTTCCGCCGTATAATGGTAGCTTTTCTGCCGCACACCAAGGTAGGACGCACAGGTTGGCTCGGTGATAACCTCCGGTGCTGCTTTTAAGGCAAGTTTTCCTGCCTGTCTTGTCAGAGAATACATATCTTCTTTCGGGTTGCGAACCGTAACAAAATGCGGGTCAAGCGTCCGGTTGTGGAAAGTATAAAAACTGTTTTCAGGCAGGGTATCCTCTGCTGGAATCCCCACTTCCTGGATCTCGGCAAGTTTCCCGCTTCCCTCGTTAACGACCGGCCAGCCATCCTCCCAGGTAACCTTTGCAAGAAAGGTTTCCCGCCCCATACCAGTATACCCTTCGCACGGGCGGGAGGCAAGCATTACCATGTACCAGTCGCCTTCCAAAGTATCCACCAGGTCAGCATGTCCCACATAGCGCACCGGATAAGCCTTCCCAAGATGACGGTGGGTGAAAATAGGATTATTAAAATTCCCGACATACGGTCCGAATACATCCTTGCTTCGTGCCACGCATACCGCGTGCGCCGGTCCTGTGCCGCCCTCTGCGTGCATAATATAATACCAGCCGTCCTTTTTGTAAAGGTGTGGACCTTCCGGCCATTCCGCGTCACGCATTGCACCCTTCCACACCAGCTTATAGTCGCCAACCAGACAAAAGTTCTTGATATCAAGTTCCTGAATGTATATAAACCAGTCCCCGTTGTAGCGTACACCGTCCGGATTTGGGCGCGTACCGATATAATAACATTTTCCATCCCCATCAAAGAAAATGCTTGGATCAATCCCTTCTGCACCTTTTAGGTAATGTGGCTCTGACCAAGGACCCGCCGGGTCGCTGGCCGTAACAATAAAATTCCCACCAGATGAAACATTTGTAGTGATCATATAATACACACCGTCATAATAACGGATGGTCGGTGCGAAAATTCCACGCGACATGCCGTCATTCCCAAGCGGGAGCTGTGACGGTCGGTCAAGAATATTACCGATCTGGTGGAAATGGCACAAGTCCTTACTCGCAAAAATTGGCACACCGGGAAAATAGGCAAAGGTGGAGTTTACAATATAATAGGTATCCCCCACCCGGCAGATCGACGGGTCGGGATAAAAACCGGATAATATCGGATTTTTTACTGTCGGCATATCATTTCCTCATTTCTTCTTTATAGGTTTTTGTGGAATTGCAAGTCCTTCCACAAAGATATAAAACTTTTCGTTTCGGCCAGTTCTTCCCTTGTAATTTTATCGCTGCCGAATTTAGGGTCTGTGTTTTGGGCAGCAGGATTTTGGCAAAGAACCGCCTGTTTTTTATTTGTTAACATATTTTTTTAGTGTCGCCCGCACTGCACCGACACCCGCATTCAACTCGTTAAAATACCCCGTAATTTTTCGGGAGAGTCCACATGCTACCAAATCGACTGCAAAAAGATCCGAACGCGATAAAATATGGTCAAGCGCACCGATTTGGACAAATTTCCCGAACCTTACGGCTGAAAGCTGCCCCGTAACTTCCAATAGCATCGGATCAGGAGAGAGTGCAAAGTTCTTTCCGGCATCGTCCACCCCTAAAAGATAGCGCAGCCACCCCGCCAGCACAAGTGGGATAAAGATAAGTTTTCCCACATCCTCCCCTTTAGCAAGGTAGGCTTTGATGGTTTCACCGAATCGGATCGGGAGTTTCTGCGAAGTATCCGTTGCAATGCGCTGCGGTGTATCCGGCATAAAGACATTTGGCAGCCGCTTTGTCAATACCGCACTGATAAAATCCTCCGGTTTTAAGATGCCGGGATTGACGACTACCGGCATTCCCTCCTCATAGCCCATGCGGGTAACCAGTTTTTTCAATTCTGTATCCTCCATCTCGTCGTGGATGGTGGTATAGGATAAAAGGCAGCCATAGACTGCAAGCGCCGTGTGCAGTGGATTTAAGCAGGTGCAGACTTTCATCTTCTCCACTTTGTCCACTGTCTGCCGGTCGGTGAAATAGACCCCGCCCTTCTCAAGCGGTAGTTTTCCGTTCGGGAAATCATCCTCAATAACAAGATACTGTGTTTCTTCCGCATTGACAAACGGTGCTGTGTAGGTGTTTTTCCCCGTAATGATCAACTCCGTATCCGCAAAACCGTCCTTTGCAAGCATTTCCTGTACCAGCGCGTCAGGGCGCGGTGTGATCTTGTCGATCATACTCCATGGGAAAGAAACGCGTGTATGGTCATTCACATAGTCTACAAACCCCTGTTCTGCAAAACCGTTCTTTGCCCATTCTTTCGCATAGGATGTGACAGCCGCTTTTAATTTGTCACCGTTATGCGAGCAGTTGTCCATGCTTACCATTGCAATTGGCGCGGCACCATTTTGGTAACGCGCGTACAAAAGTTTTGTGATCTTTCCCATAATATGCTTCGGGGAAAGTGTCCTATCCTGCATATCGGCCATAACAAGCGGTATGTAAGTTCCATCCGGCGCAGTGACAGCGTAGCCCTTTTCTGTAATGGTGAAACTTACCATTTTTAAGGACGGGGAGGAAAAAATTTCCATAAGTCTTGCCATATGAAAAGCGTTTCCTTCATCCGCTGTCAGCGATTCAACCACGCTTCCAATCACCTGTTTTTCAATGGAACCATCCGCTTTTAATACAACGAGGAGGCTTAAGTCATCATATGGGTGGTAAGCTTTTTCAATAATTTCATAATCAAACCCCTCACATACAATTACACCTTTATCTACCTCTCCCTTTTCCAAAAGTGTCTGGAGCACTGCTGCCGGGAAAGCGCGGAATATATTGCCCGCTCCAAAATGGATCCATTCCGGCGCAGCCTTTGTGCGTGCCCTGACCGCTTCCCTGTCATAACCAAAAACTTTATATCCCTTTGCCGCAAAGGCAGTGCTGCCTGCGCTATCTTTAATATCTGTCAGTTTCATTCGCTCCCCCTGTTATCATATAAATCCTACTGCCCTGCTTTATTGATGGCTTCCCACAGACCGTTAAGGTATGCCACACCAAGGGCGCGGTCGTAAAGTCCATTCCCCGGTCTTGCCTGCTCGCCCCAGATCATACGCCCGTGATCCGGCCTTAATACACCGTTAAATCCGATGTCATGGAACGCTTTCATAATTTCGTACATGTCAAAATTGCCATCCGAAGAAAGATGTGAGCTTTCATGGAAGAAATGATCATTTTCATATTTGATGTTGCGCACATGTGCAAAATGGATGCGCGGCGCGATTTTTTCGTTGCGGATGATTCCAGGCAAATCGTTTTCTAAATTGCTGCCAAGTGAACCGGTGCAGAGTGTGAAGCCATTGTAGATGCTTGGGTTTAGTTCTGCGATCTTAAGGAGGGATGCTTCGCTTGTTACGATACGCGGCAGACCGAATACATTCCATGCAGGATCGTCCGGGTGTACTGCCATCTTGATTTTGTATTTCTCACAGGTTGGCATAATTGCGTCCAGGAAATATTTATAGTTTTCTAACAGACGTTCTGCTGTCATGCCCTTATATTTTTCAAAGAGTTCCTTGATCTCGTCCTTACGGTTCGGTTCCCATCCCGGCAGGATAAAGCCTCCACTCGCGCTCTCAATGCGCGCGAACATATCTTCCGGCTGGATTCCTTCGATCACCTGCTTGTCGTAAGCGAGTGCGTTTGAGCCGTCCGGCAGCGGGAATGCAAGATCCGTTCTTGTCCAGTCAAAGATCGGCATGAAATTATAGCATACAAGATGCACATCCGCCTTACCGACACTCTCAAGGGAGGTGATATAGTTTTCGATCAACAAGTCGCGGTTTTGCGATCCCAATTTAATGTCCTCGTGCACATTGATGCTTTCTATGCCAAGGAGTTTTAAGCCTGCCGCCTCAATTTCTTTTTTCAGCGCCATTACATCTTCTTTTGGCCAGGGTTCCCCTGCTGGTATCTCATGCAGTGCCGAGATCACGCCTGTTACTCCTGGGATCTGCCGTATCTGTCCTAGTGTTACACTGTCGAGTTTACTTCCATACCAACGTAATGTCATGTCCATGATTTTATTTCTCCTATTTAAAGTTCCGCATATGCCCTCCCAGCCCCCATAACCTGGGGAAGGAATTTCCGTCCGCAAGCTCCCGGAATTTCCTTCCGGGTACTGTACGGGCATATGCTGATTTTTTAGTTCCGCTATTTAATATATGGTGCGCCCTTTTTCGTCCGGGATTCCTGATATGCGCAAGTAATAGGTGTTGATGCGGTCGCGCCAATACTTGGGGGGGGAGGCTTGTTTTTTTATGAGGGTGTGGATATTTTTAAATAGTCACGGTGGGGGCGTATGTG
>CAMWUU010000236.1 GCA_947177515.1 uncultured Lachnospiraceae bacterium | reverse complement strand
CGGTGGTATACAGCCTGGCAGGGGGCATTGTGCGGTTCCGTGTGAGGCTGGGCCTCAAAAACGGGAGGGGGTTCTCGGCAGTTGGCATCAGCATTGCGGGCGGTGTGTCGCACAATATCGGGCAGGTCGCCGTAGCGGTGTGGGTAACAGGGAATAAGGCGGTTTTTTATTACCTACCTGTGCTTGTGGTGGCTGGGGTACTGACCGGTATGCTAATGGGGATGCTGGCCTTACGTGTAATGCGCGCTATACCGGGCGGCAATCAGGTCTAATCCCCTTTTGTAAGGACACTTTCGGATAAACGCCGCACCGCCTCTTTTATATCCGCCTCCCGCAATCCGGAATAATTCATAACAATGGCGTTAGCTAGGGTGGTATAACCCATATAGTCCTCCGGCGGCATCCCATGGTAATATTCGGAAAGACAGGAGAGGAGCAATCCATGGGATTTAGAAATTTTTACCAGTTCCTGGTCGGAAAGCGGTGTCTTAAGGCGCAGGATAAAATGAAGTCCGGCGCATTCCTCCGTTATGGTGCTGCACGTAGCAAGCGGGCTTTCCCGGATTGCGGCAAGCAGGGCATCCCGGATAAAACGGTAATGGTTGCGCATGCGGTTGATATGCTTTTCGAAATATCCTCCCCGGATAAATTTTGCCAGTGTGTACTGTTCAAAATTTGAAACGGTGCCGGAGTAGAAGGAAAGTTGTTCATAAAAACGTGCGAGCAGATGGGGCGGCAACACCATATAGCTGATGCGGATTGTGGAGGCAAGACTTTTGGTAAAGGTATTGATATAAATCACGCGTTCCATTGCGTCAATGCTCTGAAGTGTTGGGATTGGCCGCGCTGTAAACCGGAATTCGGAGTCGTAATCATCTTCAATAATATAGCGGGATGGGTGTGCGGCTGCCCAGCCGAGCAGTTCGTAGCGGCGTGAGGCGGGCGTGACAATGCCGGTTGGATAGTGGTGGGAAGGGGAAATATGTGCGATATCTGCACCTTTGCGGTTTAATTCCTCCACTAGGATGCCAAAGGAATCCATGTTGACAAAGCGGCAGTCAACACCGTGGCTGCGGTATACTTTCTCGATTTTGGTGTAACCTGGGTTTTCAACCGCATAGATTTTATCGCGCCCGAGCAGCAGAATCAGAAGGCTGTATAGGTAGTCCGTCCCCGCGCCAATAATCACTTGTTCCGCACAGATCTGCATACCGCGGAATTGTTTTAAGTGTGCACAGATCGCTTCCCTTAGTTCGATGATACCGCCGCACGGAGGATTCGTTAAAAGTTCCTCCCTTTTTGCGGAAACGGTTTCGCGCGAAAGCTTTGCCCAGATGGAGAACGGGAAACTCTCCGGGGTGGTGCGGTTGCTGACAAAATCAGCAAATATGGCGGGGGTGTTAGGGTCATTGCCCGCCGCGTGAGGGAAAGTTTTGGTATGTGCGAATGGGGAATCCGAAAAAGTTCGGGCGGTTTCCCCTGCTTGATTGCAGGGATGGGAAGGATGAACGGGGAATGTGATGTCCGAAACAAAATACCCCCGTTTCGGAATTGAGAAAATATAGCCTTCTGATGCCAGCAGGCCGTAGGCATTTTCTACCGTGATATTGCTGATGCCAAGGTTTTTAGCAAAGCTGCGTTTGGAAGGGAGCTTTGTTTTAGCGGGCAGGGTGCCGGTAAGGATATCATTTTTAATGCATTTATACAGGTACAGATATAGGCTGTCCTTACCAGTGTCAGAGAGGGAATAGGTAAGCATGGAATACCTCCGTTGTTTTTATGGTATGGTTATCATACGACTTTTTTCACCAAATGGCAAGGCAGGAGCCATTACGGTTAAAAAAATTTTTCGTGGCTCTTGCATTCCAAATGTTGCCGTGATATAATGCAGTCGTCTAACAAATTGAGCAGAGTAGGAATTTGCGCGTTAAGTGCCATGCAGACGGGGAGTTGTTGCGTGGACGAAAAGTTATCTTGCGGTGCAGATTCCGCATCCCGCTGCTACAACGGCAACCAGTTTTTGCTATTTTTGTTGTAGTATGCCTGTGCGGCCAAATGCAGGGATTGTCTGTCCATTTCTGGGCAGGCTTTTTTTATGCGCAGATCCGTAACAGCAGGACGAAAGCACGGATTATGCGGCATCCGGCGGTGCAGTCTGTGAAAATGTTGACGTGGTTACTGGCAATTACAGCAAAAAAGGAGGATTGGTTATGCGGCAGGAAATGAATGGCGCGGCGCATAGGCGCGTGCAGGGGGGGTTTAGGAACTGGAAGGACTCGGTTCTGGTATTTCATAATGTCAGGGCGGTTGTGGTCGCCGGGATGTTGCTGGCACTGCATATTATATTGGCGATGGTGCTCGGCATTTACCTTACACAGACAGTAAAATTCAGCATCTCATTTATTACAAATGTTGTAACAGGATACCTGTTTGGACCATGGATGGCACTGATAACGGGTGCGCTCGGTGATATCCTGCAATTTGTGATCAAGCCGGTGGGCGGATATTTCTTTGGATGGACGTTTAATGCAGCAATTGGCGGCTTAATGTATGGGTTGGCTTTTTACCGGAGGGCACCAAAGGAAAGGAACATGGATGTAGTTAAGGCGGGGAATCAGAAAGAGAAAGCGGATACCCGGATGATGGATTATGTTTGTATGGGAGTTTTTGCCGCAATGCTTGCGGTATGGTTTTTGCTGCCATTCCTTGATGTGACAGTAAAGGCAGCAGATTCTACAGAAGGGGGAACGGTATATACCGGCACGGCCTTTTTGTATATGGCAAAAAAGGTGGGGGATGGCGTGGGAACAAGCCCGGAAACACTCGCTCTCGTAGCGCTTGTGCTTATGGCTGCGGGGGCGGTGTGCAGCCTGTGCAGGCGGCGTGTGCCGGTGATTTTGCTCGGCGTGGTGGCATGTCTGTGGATGCTTTTGCCGGCGTATAACGAGCGGTCTGTGTTGTCGGTAAGGCAGGGATTTATCTTGCTTTGCATCGGTTTTGCCGTGGTTGTCCTGCTGAATCTTTTGGCTGTGATGCGCGCAAAATCGATGGATGTGGGGTATTTGCTGCGCTGTTTTTTAACCATGCTGTTTGTAGCGCTCGTGGTTCAGATGTTTTTAGGGACGGTCTGGTGTGTGATGATATATGGCAAGGGATTTTGGTTCTATTTTGTACCGCGCGCGATCAAGAGCCTGATCCAGCTCCCATTTAACACCATATTATCATATTATGTAATCCGGGCATTAAGGGATCTGCGTGTAGCAGAAATAGTGAATTAGGGATTTTTTTGAAGATGCCCGCTTTAACCTGTGGAAAAATTTTTCGGTTAAAGCGGGATGATTATCTGTTGGTTTATTTTTTTTCGTTTAAGGAAGAATAACTAGTGGAAGTCCGTTTTTAGAGCAGCGGTCAGTTAAGTGCCGCAGCAGGCGGCTGCGCAGCGTGGGGTCAAAATTAAGGGCAGGAATGCCCGATATGGCAAGCGGGACATGCTCTGTAAAGAAGGAATCAAGCATGGCATCAATCCATCCTGCTGTCCGCAAAAAGCCTTCCTCCCCAAAGTTTGTTGTGCAGGCATTCCCCGTCGTCTTTCCTTCCATGGCCGCTGGGGTTACAAAGCATATCGCGCAATATAATTCCAATGTGCTGTCATAATAAACCAGTTGGACCCCAAATTTCCCATCCTCCGACATAAACTGGATTAGATAGCAGGCGGACGGGTCAAGTGCCGACAAAACCGGGTTTTCCTCTGGTGTGGCAAAACTGTGGAATTTTCCCATGTTGGCCTCCTGTGAAAAGGGAATCTCACACTATTATATGGGGAAATCAAACCAGTGGTTCCAGCAGAAAGGACGGGGATTCGTTTCAGGAAATAAATGGATGGGCGGCTTTAGTTTTTTTGGCAAAAATCCCAGTTATGCAGGCGGTGTGCAACCCTTGGTTCTTATGTTGCATTTTGCGCTAAAAAAGAAAAAATTAAATTTCTCTTGACATTCGACGAAATAAACAATATTATAGTATACGTTAATTCACATGCACAATAAAATATTTTATACGGGGTATTTCACAAAGGAGTGGGTATATTATTATTCATTCCTTTTGTTGTAATTACTTGACTTGTGTAAAGTGTTAAAGAGGAGAAGTGCATGGAAACTATAACAAGGAGGAAAATATTATGAGGAAAATTTCTACGAGGGCTCTCGCTCTTTCCCTTTCCACGGCAATGCTGTTTTCGATGGCGGCCTGTGGAAAGGAAGGTGAGAACCCGGATGTGACCCCGACTCCGGGATCGACGGGGGAGCCAGGAAATACGGGAACCCCGGATAATAGCAACAACCCGGATGAAGGGGTTACACCGCAGCCAACTCAGGGAGCGGAGCCGATTGCGGACTATATCTACAAGAACTATGTGTCCCTTCTGCCGACCTACTGGAACCCGCTGGATTATCAGACAAATGATGATTCTTACATGTCTGGTTGGATTGATCAGGGTCTTTATGGCTTTGTTTACAATGACGAGATCCATCCTGTAGAAGGCAGGGAGCCTTACCAGGGCTATAAGATCATCCCGGAGATGGCAGCTAGTGATCCGGTGGATGTGACGGAACAGATCAAGGTTTCGCATCCGCAGTTTAAAATTCCGGAGAGTGCGACTTCGGGCTATGCCTACACGATTGACCTGAACCCGAATGCATGCTGGGAGGATGGTACGCCGATCAATGCGGATACTTATGTATATTCCATGAAGCAGCTTCTTGACCCGAAGATGTTGAACTACCGTGCGGCGGATTATTTCTCCGGCTCGAAATGTATTGCGGGTGCCGAGGAGTATTTCTACGGCGGCAGGACAACGAAAGTAGTAAACAGCGATGATGCCGAAACAGTGAAGTATGAGATTGCTGACCTGGTAAAGGGTGACGACGGTCTTTACAAGACAGCCGATGGCAAGAATGTTTATATCGATATAGACGAGGGCTATGCATGGCTTGGCGGTAACAGTTTGAAAGATTTTTACGCTGAGGAATATATCCCGGATGAAGGATGCTGGGATATCCTGCTTCCGCAGGCGGACAAAGAGGGTCTTGTACCGGTAACGGATGAGAACCTGCAGGCTCTGTTTGTATTTACTGGTACGACGACGGATTCCTGGGGTGCGGAAACCTGGGAGCAGTTGGCGTTTTATCTTTCCGTAGATGATGAGTTCCATCCGGAGATTGAGTATGATGGCAATGTCGGTCTTTTCAAGAGCGGCGATTACCAGATTACCATGGTGCTGGAAAAGGCACTTTCCGGTTTCCAGCTCTACTACAACCTTTCCAGTATCTGGCTGGTATACGAGCCGTACTATGAGGCATGCAAGAAGGAAACCAATGGCACCTGGACAACAAACTATAATACCAGTGTGGAAACAACAATGTCCTATGGACCGTATAAGTTGACCAGCTATCAGACAGATAAGGCACTGCGCCTTGAGAAAAACGAAAAGTGGTATGGTTATACGGACGAACTGCATAAATATCAGGATCCGACGGATGGTCAGGTTTACCGCATGTATATGACCGAAGTGATCGAAACGCAGGTAATCAATGAGCCGGCAACCCAGAAGCAGATGTTCTTAAAGGGCGAGCTTGCCACCTATGGTCTTGGTTCTGAGGACTTTGACGCATACCGCAATTCCGAGTTCGTTCATGTAACACCGGAAGCGACGCTGTATTTCTTTATCTTCAACGGATTTTTGGATGCGATCAACCAGAGGGAGGCTGCAGCAGATTTTGATACCACGAAGTTTGATTTGCAGACTATGACACTCGATTCCTTCCGCAGCGAGATTGCGGTTACATACGATAAGGCACGTTTGGTTGCAAGCGTTTCCCCGGCGCTTTCCGGCGGTGATGGG
>CAMWUU010000235.1 GCA_947177515.1 uncultured Lachnospiraceae bacterium | reverse complement strand
GTATTAAACAATATAGAGGGCATCTGGGAAGATGAATACCGCCAATACGCCTACGATATCTGCCGCCACCACCATGAGCGTTTCGATGGCAGGGGCTACCCGGACGGCTTAAAAGGGGATGAAATCCCTGTTTCCGCCCAGCTTGTTTCAGTAGCGGATGTCTATGATGCCCTAGTAAGCGAGCGCTGCTATAAAAAACCTTTCCCGAAAGACAAGGCTGCACAGATGATTATCAATGGGGAATGCGGCGTTTTCTCACCAAAACTCCTTACAAGCTTTGGCAAAGTGACAAAGGAATTCGAAGCACTTGCCGACAGTAACAAAAGCAAAACTGCTTAACTTCTGAAAAAGAACCCCTCAGGACATACAGCTTGAAAAAAACACTTTCAAATTATTCATTCATGTATTATCGCAGGCAGGTCTGCAATATGCATGGGTATAAATATGGGAGGAAACCGTTATGTTGCGGACAAAAAAAGAAAAAATTTTAGCAATAGCAATTCTTATCATAGTTTTCGCTGCGGGTGCATTTTGCTCCTATGCACTGCTTGCAAGGCGCTCCGATGCAAAACAGACCGTCCAACCGGAAAATGGAACCAGTTATGCTAACGGGCAGCAACCAGATAACGGGATGCCAACATCCCCGGGGAAACATAACCCTAAAGAAACTCCTCCGCCTGCCACCAACCCGACACAAGCGGAAACCGGGGATCAAAAACCTACAGAGCCGCCGGCAGACACGCCGACTCCCACTCCAACACCAAAGCCGGATTCCTCCCTGGTTGCTTCGGGAAACGGGGAGGAATCCATTTCCATTCCCCCTGCCCCGACAGAAAACAGCAAACCTTTGAATTCACCGGAAACAGGAAGCATGGTATTAGATCCGGCAGCGGATAAAACCGCAACAGATACAGATACTTTAACTCTTCCCCCTACGCCAACTGCTGCCCTGCAACCAACGGACACTGCTTTAACCACTGTTACAGATATCCCGACAGTTACCACAAAACCAACTGTTACCGCACCACCGGCTGACAACTCAAAACCAACCAAAATCCCTGCCAAATCCCCGGTCTTAACCGGCATGGATAGTAGCGTGTCGGCGAACGGACAGCTAAAGGTAATTGGTACAAAACTCTCAAATGCCAACGGCGACCCGATTACCCTGCGCGGCATCAGCACACATGGGATTGCATGGTTCCCGGATTTTGCCACCAAATCCTTTATGCAAACTTTGCGGGATGAATGGGGGGCGAGTGTTTTCCGTATCGCCATGTATTCCTTTGAGGGGAATGACAGTTACATCAACAACCCTTCCTGGAACAAAACCAAAGTCTGCGGACTGATCGATGCTGCCATCGAACTTGACCTGTATGTGATCGTGGACTGGCACATCCTTGCGGACGGCAACCCTCAAACCTACCAGAAACAGGCCGCTGAATTTTTCACCTACATTGCGTCCACTTACCCGGGCGTTCCAAACATTCTTTATGAGATCTGCAATGAACCAAATGGGGGAACCTCCTGGAGCGGCAATATCAAGCCATATGCCAATGCGATCATCCCCGTTATCCGGGAATACTCCCCGGAGGCTGTTATCCTTGTTGGTACGCCGACCTGGAGTCAGGATGTGGATGCGGCGGCAGCCGACCCACTTTCCTTTGATAATGTAATGTACTCCCTGCACTTTTATGCGGGCACACACAAAGAATGGCTGAGGAATAAAGCGGATACCGCCCTGTCAAAAGGCCTGGCGCTTTTTGCCACCGAATGGGGCACCACCGACGCTTCCGGAAACGGCGCGGTCGATAAATCTTCCACCAACGAGTGGCTTACCTATCTGGAAAAAAATGGAATAAGCTGGTGTAACTGGTCGCTGTGCAACAAAGCGGAATCCTCTGCCCTGTTACTCCCATCCGCCCAAAGCGGTGGCGCGATGCCGGATTCCTCCCTGACCGAGTCAGGAAAATATGTTAAGGAGAAAATGCTTGAATATTCTGGGACTACTCCTGTAGAACAAAAACCGCAGGAACCGACCCAAGCCCCAAGCCAAAAAACGACACCAACCCCTGCACCAACCATTTCCTCCAAGGATCCATCGGAAGAAAACGATAAGACTCCTTCTTCCCAAAAGCCGTCTGCCTCCGACAAAACCGGACTAACACTGCTTTATTACAACGAAAACCGTGATGATTCCACCAATACAATCAGTCCGCGTTTTCAGATAAAAAATAATACCGGAAGTGATATTTCCCTTGATAAGCTCACTATCCGGTACTATTACACCCCGGAAAAGGATATTGCGCAATGTTTTTTCTGTGATTACGCCGAGGTTAACGGGACTTCCTACCGCGCAATCACTTCTGCACTAAACGGAACTTTTGTTACAGGGGAAAACTCTGGCATGGAGATTACCTTTACTTCTGACGCTGGTACCCTTGCCCCGGGCGATACCGCCACCCTGCAAATCCGAATTACAAACGAGGATTGGAGCAATTATCTCCAGTCAAACGATGCTTCCTTCCTGAAGGATGCTACAACCTATACAGAAAGCAGCAATGCTACCCTGATAACCAAATAATCCCAAATAAAATTTATTCCTTTCTTACAGGGTTTATGGTATACTAGTACATACCAGCGCCGGTTCGCTATCGATTCCCTTCCTGTAAAACCAAAGGGAGGTCATTTTCCCTAGCGAATCGTGTTCGCTCCTATGGGGCGATTCATCCCGCAGAGGGAAGCATGTTCAAAGGACATGGTATAATAATGTATACTATGGCATAGTCTTTGCAAGGGCAAAGCAAGTAACTAAAGGCTGTGCGCGACAGGCGCAAAGGTATTCTTCCCCAGCGAAGCATAATCACTCCCATGGAGCGGTTTCCCTTCAAAAGGGAATATGTCTGAATGACATAATATAGATTAGGAAACAATGTCACAAAATGCTTGGTACCATACAAATGGAGGCTTATGAATGGAGGAACAAAATAACGGCTATGAATCCCATCTTTCCGAACTTCTAACACTTGCCAATGAGAACAAAGGCGTGATTGAGAGCAGCAAAATTGAAGCATTTTATAAGGAAAGAAACTTAAATGTTGCCCAGATTGACCAGCTTTACGAATATCTGGAAGCGCACAATATAATCATACTCAATCTGGGAGACGACGAGCCGGATGATGAAGCGTTGCTTGAGATGGAAGATGAGGGCGAACTCATCCTTGAACCGGAAGACCTCTCCGCAATGGCTGACGCGATGGCTGATGACCCCGTCAAACAGTATCTTAAAGAAATCGGCAGCTACCCGCTGCTCTCACTCTCCGATGAAATAGAGCTGGCAAAAAAGATTGAAAAAGGCGATGAAAATGCAAAGCGCACACTGGCGGAAGCAAACCTGCGCCTGGTGGTCAGTATTGCAAAGCGCTATGTCGGCAGAGGATTGTCATTCCTTGACCTGATACAGGAAGGGAATCTAGGCCTGATTAAAGCGGTTGATAAATTTGACTATAACAAAGGGTACAAATTCAGTACCTATGCAACCTGGTGGATCCGCCAGGCAATCACGCGCTCGATCGCGGATCAATCGCGCACCATACGCATACCGGTACATATGTCCGAAGTCATCAACAAAACGTACCGTGTTTCCCGGAACCTTTTGCAGGAACTTGGTCGTGAACCTTCCGAACAGGAACTCTCAGAAGCCATGAACCTGCCACTTGAAAAAGTACGGGAAATTTTGAAAGTTTCCGCCGACCCGATCTCCCTAGATACTACCATTGGTGAGGAGGATGACAGCCATCTCGGTGATTTTATCAAAGATGAATCCGTGGTAGGTCCCGAAGATGCTGCCTCCTATGCCATGCTGCAGGAACAGATCAAAAAGCTTTTAGGAACCCTGACAGAGCGCGAACAGCGTGTCCTTATCCTCCGCTTCGGACTCGAGGATGGCAGGAGCCGCACCTTAGAAGAAGTTGGGAGGGAATTCCAGGTAACAAGGGAACGCATCCGCCAGATTGAGGCGAAAGCCCTGCGCAAACTACGTCACCCGAGCCGCGCCCGCATGCTTAAAGGGTATGATATAAACTAAAGCTTCCCCAACCAACATACTTATGGCTACGATATCAACCAGGAGGCTCCCATGAAGCGAATTGCTTTAATGTTTTTACGTAGTTTTTTTGTATTGCCCTACTATCTTTTCCGCCTGTTCCAACTATGCAATATAGAAAAATATGACAATTACACCCGCTACGGCTTTTTGCATAAGATCACACCAAAAATTAACCGGCGTGGCCGTGTCAGGGTAATCTGCCACGGCATAGAAAATATCCCGGAAAAAACCGGATATATTATTTTCCCCAACCATCAGGGACTCTTTGATGCACTCGCTTTCCTAGAAACGCACGAGCGTCCTTTTGTCACAGTGATGAAAAAGGAAGTCAAAGATATCTTCCTGCTGCGCAATGTTATCTGTCTTTTACAGGCAGAAATCATTGACCGCGAAGATATCCGCCAATCCATGACAGTGATTAAAAACATGACAAACCGTGTCAAAAACGGTGAGAATTTTATTATCTTTGCAGAAGGGACGCGCAGCAGGGAGGGCAACCATGTCGGGGAATTTAAGGGTGGAAGCTTTAAAAGCGCAATGAACGCCCGCTGTCCAATCGTCCCTGCAGCGCTGATTGATTCCTACAAGGTTTTTGACACAAAATCCATCAAGCGTCAGACAGTGCACTTGTTCTATCTGAAACCATTATATTATGAGGAATATCAGGGGATGAAATCCACAGAAATCGCGGAATTAGTGCAAGAACGCGTCCAGGCGGCGATCGATGCATTTGAGAATGGACAGGTATAGAGAAGCACACAAAAAAGTGGACAGTTTCCTGCAATTTATTGCAAAAATCTGTCCACTTTCTGCTTTTTCTGACCTCCCCTTAGGAATCTGTTCTTTTGGCTGATTGCGAAACAATTTTATTCCGGCAGCACATCCTTCTTTAAGCTCGTATAAGCAATCGCAATATACACCACATACACCAGTAAGAACAAAACCAGCGAACTCCCCACAATCATCAACGGACTATTCATCCCCACCAGAATTCCCGGTTCTGTGGCATTCGCAAGGTTCCAGAGCATGGGAACACCAATCAGCACCGGAGGGATTGCAGGCATCAGGTA
The DNA here is from genome assembly GCA_947177515.1 of uncultured Lachnospiraceae bacterium. Taxonomy (GTDB): domain Bacteria; phylum Bacillota; class Clostridia; order Lachnospirales; family Lachnospiraceae; genus RGIG4057. Next base: position 734 of record CAMWUU010000235.1, on the reverse strand, counting down.
ATACAGGGAAAATTGTTTTAACAGCGCCCGTTTCATTTCCTGTCTTTCCATTCCCAACTTATCCAAAAGCAAAAACTGCTGCCTGTAATGTTTCGCCTCACTAAGCTGCTGGATCGTTAAGATGGTAGCCGCAGTCATTAACAGGGCAAGTGCTAGAAAATAAAGCGGAAAAACCGTCAGCGCGATAAAGGCGGCTGCTTCCGCTTTCTCGTAAGCTTTGCTTGATATGGAATCATAATTTTCTTCCACCTTCATTCTGTCCTCATACAAGCCATCCCTGATATCCCTCAATGCCGCATACACTTCGTCCGGAACAGGCTTTGCCGTCTTTGCTACATACGCCCAATGACGGACAGTGCAGTCTTTCAATACCTCATCCGGGACAATTATAAGAAATCCCCTTCCATTCCCAACCCCCCAGTCATTCTGGTTAAAATGCTCCGTATAAATCCCCTGCAAAGTTAAGGTTTCCTCCCCCACCCTAACACAAGATCCATAATCTTCCAATATGTCTTTCAGGTAAGCCCTGCAATGAATCAGACACTGCCCCGGCAAAAGTTCTACTTCCTTATATCCAAGGATTTTTCGCAGGGTAGCATAATCCTGATATCCCATCAGAACATCCCTGTTATAATTTAAATTGTAATATTCTACCCTGCTGCTTACATAATTCATAATGTCTGCGTCCGCCCCCTGATAAATCGGGTATTGGAACGATTCAAGAACCAGGATAT
>CAMWUU010000234.1 GCA_947177515.1 uncultured Lachnospiraceae bacterium | reverse complement strand
CGGAGAAAAAGCACGCTGTTAGAAAAAGGGTACTGGGAGGGCGGATGCGGAACTAAAAAAAACAGCAGGAGCCCACCCAGTACCACAGGGGGATTTTTCGGAGCAAAGCGGAGAAAAAGCACGCTGTTAGAAAAAGGGTACTGGGAGGGCGGATGCGGAACTATATATAAGAAAGGTGGAAATAAAAATGGAAATCATCTCAGGCGGCGTGACAGCCGCACAGGGTTTTCTCGCGGCGTGTACTGCAGCGGGCATCAAATATCAGAACAGGGTGGATATGGCGATGGTCTACAGTAAGGTGCCATGCAAATGTGCAGGAACCTTTACAAGCAATATTGTAAAAGCAGCGCCCGTTCTCTGGGACAGGGACATTGTGGAAAAATCGGAATATGCACAGGCTGTCGTTGTAAACGCAGGAATAGCCAATGCCTGTACTGGGGCAGAGGGGCTCTCCTATTGCGAGGAAACAGCAAAGGCAGCAGGGGAGTGCCTTGGAATCCCGGTGGACGCAGTATTTGTAGCATCGACAGGAGTTATCGGAAAACAACTCCCAATTGAGCGTATTATTGCCGGTACAAAGACAATGGTGCCACAGCTTTCAGAAAGCCTAGAAGCCGGCACGGCGGCCTCTAAGGCAATTATGACAACGGATACCGTGAACAAGGAGATTGCAGTAACATTTACGGTTGGCGGTAAAAAAGTAACACTCGGAGGCATGACCAAGGGTTCGGGGATGATCCATCCCAATATGTGCACAATGCTTGCCTTTCTTACCACTGATCTTTCAATCAGCAAAGAACTTTTGCAGGAGGCACTATCGGAGGATATCAAAGACACTTATAATATGATATCGGTGGACGGGGATACCTCTACAAATGACACCGTGCTGCTTTTTGCAAACGGCCTTGCCCAAAATAATGAGATAACAGAAAAAAATGCGGATTATGAGGAATTTAAGAAAGCACTCCGCACGGTAAATGAATTTCTAGCAAAGCGTATGGCAGGAGATGGCGAGGGCGCAACAAAGCTTTTTGAGGTTAAGATTATCCATGCCAAAGACAAAGCACAGGCAGTAACGCTTGCAAAGTCGGTTGCATGTTCCAGCCTTGTAAAAACAATGGTATATGGCAACGATGCAAACTGGGGAAGGGTACTTTGCGCAATGGGATATTCCGGCGTATTGTTTGACCCGGGGAAGGTAGAATTATATATCGAGTCAGAGTTTGGAAAATTGCAGATTGTAGCAAACGGTATGGCAACGGATTATTCTGAGGAACTGGCAACAAAGATTTTTTCTGCAAAGGAAGTCACGGCAATTGCGGACATAAAGCAGGGAGATGCTTCAGCGACTGCATGGGGATGTGATTTAACCTATGACTATGTGAAAATCAACGCAGACTACCGTTCTTAATAGGAGGGAATCTGCGCAACTAAGAAACAGCAGAATCCCGCCCAGCAACTAGGGAGGGTGCGGGGCGGGATTCTGCGGAACAAATAATAAGGAGAAAAAATATGGAAAAAGATATGGAACGGACGATTGCAAAGGCAGAAACCCTAATCGAGGCACTCCCGTATATTCAGAAATTCAATAATAAGAAAGTCATTGTAAAATACGGTGGAAGCGCAATGCTTGACCCAGAACTGCAAATGAACGTAATCAAGGATGTGGCACTATTAAAGCTGGTTGGCATGCAGCCGATTATTGTGCATGGCGGAGGAAAGGAAATTACAAAATGGGTCGGACTTTTGGGGCATGAAGCCCGGTTTATTGAGGGGCTGCGTGTTACCGACGAAGTGACAATGGAAGTCGCCGAAATGGTACTTGGCAAGGTAAATAAAAATCTGGTGCAAATGTTAGAAAAACTTGGTGTAAAGGCCGCTGGGATCTGTGGCAAGGATGGAAAAACCTTGGTAGTAGAAAGAAAAACGGCGGGGGGACAGGACATCGGTTATGTCGGCAATGTGACCAAGGTAAACACCGACCTGATCAATACCCTGATTGAAAATGACTATATCCCAGTAATTGCACCGATTGGGCTTGGCGGGGAGGATTCCCACGCCTACAATATCAATGCAGATGATGCCGCCTGTGCAATCGCGTGCGCGATAGGAGCAGAAAAGCTGGCTTTCCTAACAGATATTGAAGGCGTTTACCGTGACCCGGGAGATAAATCTTCACTAATATCCGTACTGACACTTCCGGCGGCAGACAAGCTGATTGAGGAGGGCTTTATCGGTGGAGGGATGCTCCCAAAACTTAAAAACTGCATTGATGCCGTCCGTAACGGGGTTTCCCGTGTCCATATCCTAGATGGCAGATTGGAACACTGCCTTCTGCTTGAATTTTTCACCAACAAGGGAATTGGGACAGCAATTATCAATGACGAATCCATTTTATATGACAATGAAGCGGGCACAAACATAAACTAAGTACACAAAAAGGATGGGTTAGGAACTAAAAATCATCGGAATTCTAACCAGTAGCGGAATCAAAGCTGCACAAACAAAGCGGACGAAATCTTAATCCCAGGAAAAAGGTACGGGGATTGATATGGAGCGGATAATTAGGAGGCAAAAATGAATTCAAAACAGTGGATGGAGGCGGCTGATCATGTATTGATGCACACCTATGGGCGCTATCCGATTGTACTAAAGCGCGGTGAAGGTGTGTATCTGTATGATTTGGAAGGCAAAAAATATCTGGATTTTGGGGCGGGTATCGCGGTCTTTGCACTAGGTTATAATAACCCAGAGTATAACGAAGCGCTGAAAGCACAGGTGGATGAGCTCCTTCACACCTCAAACTATTTTTATAATGTCCCCGCCACCAAAGCGTGTGAAAAAATCACACAGATGACGGGGCTTGACCGTGTCTTCCTGACAAACAGTGGGACAGAGGCAGTCGAGGGTGCAATCAAACTGGCGCGGAAAGTATATTATAATAAGCATGGGAAGGCGGATGGCGAAATAATCGCGATGAACCATTCATTTCACGGAAGGAGTATGGGGGCATTGTCCGTGACTGGAACGCCGAAATACCGTGAACCATTTGGTACACTCGAGGGCATCGTATTTGCAGACTATAATAACTATGAAGACGTTGCTGCGAAAGTCACTGGAAAAACCTGTGCTATTATAATGGAAACCGTGCAGGGGGAAGGAGGGCTTCATCCAGCGTCGCATGAATTTTTACAGAAAGTACGTGCCCTCTGCGATCAAAAGGGGATTCTGTTAATCCTTGATGAAATCCAATGTGGTATGGGACGGACGGGGACAATGATGGCATATGAGCAATATGCAATCAAGCCGGATGTGGTAACACTTGCTAAGGCTCTAGGCTGCGGTGTGCCGGTTGGGGCGTTTGCAGCGAAGGAGGAATTTGCTTTAGCACTGGTACCGGGGGATCATGGTAGCACCTATGGTGGCAACCCGTTTGCCGCAGAGGCAATTTGTAAAGTTTTTGAACTCTTTGGGAAACAGCAGGTATTAGAAAATGTTCGGAATGTATCGGTCTATCTGGAAAAGAAACTAGATGTGCTGGCAGAAAAATATGCCTGCATTAAGGAGCGTCGGGGCAGGGGGCTGATGCAGGGACTGGAATTTGACCGCCCAGTAAAGGGAATTATCGGGAAAGCGATGGAGGCGGGGCTGATTACTTTTTCAGCAGGAGAAAACATTATCCGGTTTGTGCCACCGCTTGTGATTGGGAAAGAACATGTGGATGAGATGATTGGCATCTTAGAGCCTGTGATTGCAGAGGAAAGATAAGCAGACTCTTGATTTTTTGGTAAAAATGCAATAAACTGTAGAAAACGGACAAAAGGAAGTCATAATTTCCAAACGGTAAGTCCGCGGCGGGCGCGCTGCCTGACGTGGGAAGGGAATACCGGGAAAAATAAAAAACAGCGCAGAAAAGAGGAGTGATATGCAGGAATTTAAACCAGTTAAAGAGGGAAAGGTGCGGGAGATTTATGATATCGGGGAGAACCTGGTCATTGTGGCGACTGACCGCATTAGTTGTTTTGATGGGATCTTGAACAATAAGGTAGAAAAAAAGGGAACCGTGCTGACCCAGATGTCAAAGTTTTGGTTTGATATGACAAAAGATATCCTGCCCAATCATATGATTTCGGTTGATGTAAACGATATGCCTGAGTTTTTCCGCCAGGAGAGGTTTGATGGAAACAGCATGCTTTGCAGGAAATTGAAAATGCTTCCGGTGGAGTGCATTGTGCGCGGTTATATTACGGGCAGCGGTTGGGCAAGCTACAAGGAAAATGGTACGGTGTGCGGCATCCGCCTGCCGGAGGGATTAAAAGAATCGGACAAACTCAAAGAACCGATCTACACGCCGTCCACAAAAGCGGAAATCGGTGATCATGACGAAAACATTTCGTATGAACAAAGCGAGGAGTATCTTGAGCAGCGCTTTAAAGGAAAAGGAAGGGAGTATGCAAAAAAGATGCGTGAGTATACGCTTGCGCTCTATAAAAAATGTGCAGAGTACGCGTTGGCGCGCGGTATTATTATCGCGGATACGAAATTTGAGTTCGGGCTTGATGAGGAGGGCAATCTTGTGCTTGGCGATGAGATGCTGACCCCGGACAGTTCACGTTTCTGGCCGGCACAGGGCTATGAGCCGGGACATGGGCAGCCATCCTTTGACAAGCAGTTTGCGCGCGACTGGCTCAAGGCAAACCCGGACAATCATTGGACGCTGCCGCAGGATGTCCTGGAAAAAACGATTGGAAAATATTTACAGGGGTTTGAACTTCTGACAGGAAAGCCGTTAAAATAAGAACGGCCGACCGTGCCGGTATCCCGCAGTTTGGCGGATACCGGCTTTTATCTCGCAGTAGGGGGGAGTTTTGATCCTCCTGCTGTATGGGTATTTAGGAAAGGGGCAGGGTAAGATGGAAACATATGAGTATACCGTTGTGTCGATCGATGGCGATTATGCGAACCTGCGGCGTGTGGAGGAGCCGGATGGCGAATTAAAGCTAGTGGCGAGGGCGTTGCTTCCGCAGGAGATTGCGGAGGGGAGCGTTGTAGTTTATGAGTGCCTGGAATATTATATGAAAGAAGGAAGGGGATAAAACAATGATTAGGGAGCGGTTGGATAAATTGCGCGCCCTTATGGGGCGTGATGGGCTGGATGCCTATTTGATACTGACGCAGGACTTCCATGGTTCGGAGTATGTCGGCGATTTTTTTAAGTGCCGGAGGTATATGTCCGGTTTTACTGGCTCGGCGGGGAGCCTTTTGGTTATGAAGGATATGGCGGGATTGTGGACGGATGGGCGCTATTTTTTGCAGGCGGAACAGGAGTTAAAAGGTACGGGGATCACATTATTTAAAATGCAGGAAGAAGGTGTCCCGAAACTTTCAGATTTTCTGGCGGATAAACTTCCGGATGGGGGGAAGCTCGGTTTTGACGGGCGGGCAGTTAATTTTAAGACGGCGCAGAACCTGAGTAAAGTGTTTGCAGAGAAAGAAAAGAAAATCGCCCTGGTTTATGATAAGGATCTGGTTGGGGAAGTCTGGGAAGACCGTCCGGCGCTAAAAGCAAACCCGGTGATGTTACTTGATCTTTCGTGTACGGGAAAATCACGCGCAGACAAACTTTCTGATATCCGCGGGGAAATGGCAAAGAAGAAGGCGGATTATTTTATTCTTTCCTCGCTTGATGATATTGCCTGGCTCTTAAATATCCGGGGAGGGGATGTGGACTGCAATCCAGTTGTTCTTTCCTACCTGGCTGTAACAGGGGATTCCGCTATCCTTTTTATCAATGAGCAAACCCTTTCGGGAAAGGTGCGGGAAGCACTTGTGGCGGATGGTATAGCATTTGCGCCGTACAATGCGGTATATGATTTTGTAAAACAGATACCGGATGGGAAATCGCTTTATGT
>CAMWUU010000233.1 GCA_947177515.1 uncultured Lachnospiraceae bacterium | reverse complement strand
CACATTATTTTTTCACCCCCCAAGCGTCATACCGCGCGGCTCAGGAGTCTCGTGGGCTCGGAGATGTGTATAAGTTACAGGTTGGAATTGGGGCATACTTGTTTACGCAGGAAAAAACCGGATGATGTGGTTCCTTAATTGGGGGGTGGGGGTGTTAAATATCCGGTTTGGAGAATTCATAGAAAACTGCATAGTTTTCCTAAAAAGAACAAATTAACAAAAAAATCAAGAAAATTTAAAAAAACACTTGCATTATCCAGGAAACTGTGATATTATAATCAAGCAATGAGGCCAGTTGGTCAAGCGGCTAAGACGTCGCCCTCTCACGGCGAAAACAGGGGTTCGATTCCCCTACTGGCTGCTCAGGAAAAGAAATCCGAGTCCATATAGGGGTCGGTTTTTTTGTGCCCAAATAAATTGGTTTGTGTGTTTTCATGTTCCCTGATTTCAGAAAATAAGGTGGACAAAGTGCATAAAATAAATTATAATAGACATAAAAATATATAAATGGACAAGTATATTTTGCCCAACATTAATTAACAAGAATAAAAATTTTGCATTAATATAAAAATCCGGTAGTAAGAATTGCCAGTGCGAAATTTGTACAGAAAAAAGAAGGGGAGGAATCCGTATGCTGGGAATGTTGTTGAAGGAAATACGGGAATCCAAAGGAATTTCGCAGGACACATTGGCCAAAGGGATATGCAGCCGGGAAACTCTCAAAAAATACGAGTCGGGAAAATGCAGCCCGGAGAAACTGCGTGCGGATGCACTATTTCAGCGCCTTGAAAAGACGGTGGATCCGTTTTATGTTAAGTTGGACGATGCGGAATACGCGCTTGCCAGGCAGCGGATAAAAATTCAGGCGGAGCTTCGCAGGGGCAAGGTTGCAGTAGCAGGGGACTCGATCCTTACCTACCAAAGGATGCGGGGGACAAATGATGTGCTGCACCGGCAGTTCCTTTATCTGGTGCAGGCGGAATTGCGGCGGAGGAAAAAAGCGCCATTTTTGCCGCAGGAGGAAATTATAACGGCGGGGATTGAAGAAACATTTGCGGGAAGGAAGCTTTCAAGAAACTTATTAGAAACGCGTCCATTCCATTTAATGGAGTTATTTTTGCTTCAGCGGTATGCGGTTTTACTTGAGGAGGAAGGGGAGATAGGGGAAGCGGTACTCTGGTATGAGGCGCTGCTTACACGGTTTACAAATGAGCAGCGGGGAATGGCTGACCGGCAGAAACTCTATCCACCGATTGCATACCGGCTGGCTTTTTGGCTGGCAAAGAAGGGGGATTTTGATCAGGCGATGCCAATTATCAGGAAAGCACTTAAGCTGCTGCGGTATTCGAAAATACAGAATGTAATGTATATCAGGCTGCGGGAACTGGAACTTACTGTCCTTGAAAAGTTGGGTGATTCTCCTTATGAAGAGGAGAGGGGATATCTGAAATGCCTGAAAAAGATTTTAAGAGAGGATGGGGCGTATTGGTGTGAGGATTTTTTTCCGACCTATTTGGAGCCGCATCTGTATTCGGTCAATACAATGCTAAAAGAGCGCAGGCTGGCGCAGGGAAAAACCAGGGAAGAAATGGCGGGGACAATATGTGACCCAAGGACAATAGAGCGCCAGGAAAAAAACTGTTCAAGACCCCAAAAAAGGGTGTGGAAAGCCCTGATTCATGAATTAGGGCTTTCCAGCTTGAAATATGACAGAGCCATTGTAACACAGGAATATAAAAATATAAGGAAATTTGAACTGATGATCCGTGCATATGATAGAGGAAAGATAAAGGAGTCCTTACTTCTATATAAAAACCTAAATGACACTGTGGATAAGGGGGAACTAACTAACCGGCAATTTGAAAAATACTGGGGTGCGGAATTGCGTTTTAGGATGGGTGAGATATCCCGTGAGGAACGGAATCAACAGTTGTGGGAAATGTTAAGCTGGACTCTGCCTTTGGAAAATAAGGGGAAAAGTTTTGCCTGCCATCTGACCAAGTATGAGCAGGAAGCGCTGGATTCCCTGGCCTGGGATTGTGGAAGGCAGGAAATAAAGGAGCTGCTGCCGCTGTTGAAAAAGCAGTTCCACCGCAATGTTAATGTGGCGGAGCAAAGTATGGATGTTGGGTTTTATGGTAAGATTCTCTATAATATTGCCAGGGGTTATTTAAGAACCGGGGATCTAAGGCGCGCGCAGAAGTATATTACCCTGGCGATGGAACAAAGAAGATTCCAGGATCAGGGAGTATCGTGGGATCGGCTGCTCTTTTTAAGGTTCCAGATTGAAGAACAAAGGCTTAACCTATGGGAGAAAAAAATCCCACCGGAAAGCAGTGAAGATGAATTCCGGTGGGCAAAATGCGCATGGGCATCCGCAAAAGAAAATGGGGATGTAAGTATGTGCAATTTTATAGTTGGATATTTAAAAAGACATTATCGGTTGGAAGAGATACCTTGGTATTAAATTTCAGGTTCGATAGATTTCTGGCTCGGAGGATCGTCCTCGTCAAGTGTCTGGCAATAACCGTCGCCCCAGGAGGATGGGGAAGTAATAAACTGGATTATGCCAGAGAAAATGGAGAAGGTTAAAACAAGACCCAGTACCCCTTTTTTAGTTGCTTTGATCAATCGATACATAATAAACTCCTTTCTTGATGCGGGTGTCATATTTTTCCAGATACAGTATAGCATTACAGGATGGAGCGTACCACGGCAAAATGGTACCGAAGGAAGAAAAATGTCGAAATTTTTTATTTTGGTACCACTTTGCCGTGGCATATCATTGCAGGAAGGGATATAATACAGAAGGAATACTTATATAAGTTACCATTCCATAGAATCCGTGATGCAGCCAAGACCAATGAAATACTGGAGAAGCGGAAAGAGAAAGTATAGATAGAAGTTACGGCTGCTGACCGGATTATCTCATCTCCCGGACAATATTTTATTTGCTCCTGATCTCGCCGTCCGGGAGATGTTTTTTTGGCAGGTAAAAAAGTCGGACAAGTGGTGGGTTCCTTGATTTTAGCTAAGTTTTGTTATGGGTTTATTTTTTAGATGTTATACTGATGTGCTCTTATGATTTACCTTCCTGACAGTGTTGTTTTATAGCACTTTGCTAGGGAGGAATTTTTATTTTTCCGGACATGGCCTTGTATAATTTAGGAGGGATAAATAACATACAGTCCTATACGCTTGAGATTAACTTGGGTTATAGGGGTTGTAAGTTTAACTAAGGTGCAAGTTCTAAATTTGATTGTAAGTTTTAACTTGGTTGTAAATTTTAACTTAGTGCAAGTCTTAAACTTGCAATCATTACTAGGAAATGATATAGTTGTATTATAGAATGTTTTATCGTATGGCACAATGATTGGAGGGAAAAGACGGCGAAAAACTGGATGGTACCAGCAAAGGGGACTATGTTGCGAAGGTGGTGTTACCTAAGAGGATATCCGTGTGCCCAAAGAATGATTGGATGCTTAAAAGAGGGGAACTGGGAAATGAAAAACAGCAAAAAGGGGGATTAAAGATGAAACAGAAATTTATAAAAAGTCTTTTGGGTATTTGTGTGGGGGTTATTATGATTTCAGGTTTTTGTGCCTGTGGAAAAGAGGAGGGAACGCAAATGAAAGAAGGGAATATTACACCAAAGGAAAGTCCATCCCCCACAATGGGGGAGATATCAAAGGAAGATTCTGTACCAACGGGGGAAAGTCCGTCCTTTGAAGAATTTATTCTTCCGGAAGAAATTTTGGCCAGTGCGGATGCGGTTTGTGAAAATGCTTCGGAGATGACAAGGCGTTCCCTGCGCTCCCTTGGCAATACCCGCAGGTTACAGCAGGTTTTTGCGCGTATGCAGGCGGGTGAGGAAGTTACGGTCGCGTATCTTGGCGGTTCTATTACGGAAGGATATCTGGTCAATTCAGTACAGAATTATGCCTATAAAACAACAGCGTGGCTGAAACAGATATTTGGGAATGATAAGATCAAACATGTTAATGCAGGGCTTTCCGGCACGTCCTCAACGATTGGCCTGCTGCGTGTGAAGCAAGATGTCCTTGATTATTCGCCCGATTTGGTCTTTCTTGAATTTGCGGTAAATGATTCAAATGATGTGACAAGCAAGATGATGTATGAGAGCCTGGTTTCGCGTATTGTTAATTCGGAAACGGCACCGGCACTTGTGCTAATTTTTACCGTGCTGGAAAACGGGTATACCTGCGAAGAACACATGTCTGCCATTGGCGAAGCCTATCAGCTTCCGATGGTATCCGTCCAGGCGGCACTCTCAGAAGAAATTTCTGCCGGTGCGCTTTCGTGGTCGGATTACGCACAGGATGAAGCACACCCAACCAACCAGGGGCATACCTATATTGCGGAGTTTATCCAGTACCTGTTTGCGAAGACCATGGGGAAGCGGACACTTCCTGATAAGATGGATTATACAGTCTGCAAGAAATATGGGGATGCTTATTCCGGCATGGTTTTTTATAATACAAAGAATCTTTATCTTAAGGAAATGGGCGGTTTTGTGGAATCGAATTCCAATATCACCCATTTTCAAAATAACTGGCTCTGGGGAAAAGAAGGCGGGGACGGGATGAAATTTACCCTGACGGGCAGGAACCTTGTTGTTCTTTACCGGGAAGCGAACAATGACCGCCTTGGAACTGCGGTTGTGTCTGTGGATGGAAAACTTGCGGCAAAGATTGCCTCTAATTCCCCTTCCGGCTGGAACAATCCCCAGACGGCTGTTGTGTTGAATGAGGTTACCGAGGGGGAGCATGAAATTGAAATCCGTATGGAGGAGGGAGAAGAAGGAAAAGATTTCCATATACTGGCATTTGGTACAACCGGGGAAATCCATGGAGAGGAGCGCATTGCCGAAGAAGATATCCCATACCAGGAACGTGCAGTGGTAAATATCGGCAACACCTATAATATCCAGAAGGTTATGGAGCGTGCACAGGCGGGGGAGGAACTTACCATCGGCTTTATCGGCGGTTCGATCACGCAGGGGACGGGTGCGTCAAATGGAGATTTATGTTATGCGAAGTTGGTTCATGACTGGTGGTGCGAAACCTTCCCACAAGCAAAATTTAATTATGTGAACGCCGGGATTGGTGCGACTACCTCCCAGTTTGCCTGCGCGCGCGTTGCAGACGATTTGCTTTCCTATAATCCGGATTTTGTGGTGGTGGAATTTTCGGTCAATGACGAGGCATCGGATTTTTATGGTGAAACCTACGAAAGCCTGCTGCGCCTGATTTTGCAAAAGGGCGGGGAAGACACTGCGGTCATGGTTTTAAATATGGTGCAGTATGACAGCGGAATCAATGCGCAGGGTGTACATAACCCGGTTGCAAAAGCATACGGGATCCCGGCGGTCAGCATGAAGGATGCAATCTACAAGGAAATCAATTTTGGCCGGCTTACACCGGCGGATGTTTCCTCCGATATGATCCACCCGAATGACCGGGGACATGCTTACGGTGCGGAACTAATTACTTATTTCCTTGGAAAGGTAAAGGATGGGACATATAAAAGTGATAAGGGCGCTGTGCTTCCGGAACCGAAAGTGGCGCTTAAAAGCATGACTTCGGTTCGTTATGACAGCCGGAATGCGGCTCCGGTTCTGGATGGTTTTGTAAAGGATGAGGCAGCACAGAACGGGATAAGGGATATTTTCAAAAATGGTTATACAGCGAAGAATGAGGGAGATTCGATTATTTTCGAAAATATTTATGGAAGCCGTATTTCGTTGCAGTACAAAAAGACGAATGCCCTTGGTGCGCCGCTTGCCGTTGCAGTGGTTGACGGGAAGGAGGAACAGAGTGTTCTTCGTGATGGGATTTATCCGGATGGCTTGGGGGACTGGCTTTACCTGCACAATATCGCGGACGGCCTTTCTGCCGATGTGCAACAAAATGTTGAAATCCGTAATACGCAGGGGGCAG
>CAMWUU010000232.1 GCA_947177515.1 uncultured Lachnospiraceae bacterium | reverse complement strand
CCCATAACGGTTTTCGAAATTTCTTCCTAAAATATGTACTTTCAACTAGAAGGAGTAATTTTTCTCAATCTCGTAAAAACAGTTCCTGAACCTTTGGAATAATTTATTAATAACCAAGTTTAATTATAACTCATTTCCTGTAATAGTCAATAGTGTAAACAACCTGAATTTTACAATATTAACAATTCGCAGCTTTCCCACCTTCTCCGTTTGCGGACTCCATTTTCCCACCCGCATCCACACTTCTTAACAATAACAGGAACAATATGGAAGAGGTTCGTATGACAGCTTCCATATTGTTCCTGTTACCCTTAAACCATTATCGTAACTCCCCACCACATTTATCACAAAAATCCAGCCCCTCAAGGGTAATCCCCCCACAGTCCGGGCAGATAATCCGTTCCGGAAGGATCTCCCGCTCCAAAACCGGGTATTCCCCGTTTTCATCCTTGCCGTCCTCTAATAACTGCTGTCTTGGTACCACAAGCGGTTCCTTAAACCGGCGCGGCGCTTCAAGTTCCCCAGGGAGCACCTGCTTTCGTGGGAGCTTTTTCATGATTTTATTAATCAAGGGCATCGGATTCCCCTCCTTTAATAACAACCCCATCGTACATGGCAACCTGCCCTAAAAAACAGCCAGCTATCCTAACAGTTTCTCAACCGAAACCATCTTCACACAGAGTGCAAACATTCCTGCCGCCTCAAACATCTCCTCCGGTGTAGGAAAAGAAGGTGCAATGCGGATATTAGAATCCTCCGGGTCCCTGCCATATGGGTAGGTTGCCCCCGCCCCGGTCAAAACAAGCCCCAGTTCCTTACATTTTGCCACGATCTTCTTTGCACAACCCGGCATCGAATCAAAGGAAATAAAATATCCACCCCTAGGCTTTGTCCAGGTTCCGATCCCAAGCCCCGTAAGTTCTTTATCCAAAACCGTAAGCACTGCCTCAAATTTCGGGCGCATCAGGTCGGCATGCTTTTTCATATGCGCATTCAGCCCATCAATATTCTTAAAGAAACGCGCATGGCGAAGCTGGTTGATCTTGTCATGTCCAATAATTTGTGTAGTCATAAATTTTCTAATATATTCCATATTGGCAATCGAAGTTGCAATCGCGGACACGCCGGAACCCGGGAAACTGATTTTTGAAGTGGAGGCAAAAATATACACCATATCCGGGTTGCCTGCTTTCTCACATTCCTCTAAGATATTCAGGATCTTATCCTTTCTATCCTCGTACAAATGATGGATGCAGTACGCATTATCCCAGAAAATACGGAAGTCCGCAGCAGCAGGCTTCAAATTTGCAAAGCGCAGTACCACCTCATCCGAGTAGGTAATACCTGTCGGATTAGAATATTTTGGCACACACCAGATCCCCTTGACTGCCTCGTCGCCATTTACATATTCCTCGACCATATCCATATCCGGTCCATCCTCAAAAAGCGGTACGGGGATCATCTCAATCCCGAATGTTTCCGTAATCTTAAAATGCCTGTCATACCCAGGAACCGGGCACAAAAACTTCACCTTATCCAGCTTACACCACGGTGTGGAACCATTCACACCCATCACCATTGAGCGCACAACCGTATCGTACATAATATTTAGACTTGAATTTCCACACACAACAATATTATCTTTTTTAACTTCCAGCATATCCGCCATAAGCCGTCTGCACTCGCCAATCCCGTCCCAGTCGCCATAATTCCTGGTATCATTCCCGAGCAGGGTCTTCATATCCGATTTCGAATTAATCTCGTCCAGCATTGGCATGGAAATCGCAAGCTGCGTTGCGCCGGGCTTGCCCCTCGCCATGTTGAGTGACAATCCCTTTGCCTCCTCGGTTTTAAACTGTTCTTCAAGGCTTGCTTTCAGTGATAGGAGTTCGTCCCGGCTCATATCCTTGTAAGCTTTCATAGTATGTTCTCCCTTCGCTCTTAGTTTTCTTCCATTCAAATTTTATGCTTCTATCAGCTATATTATAGTTATGGTGCCCTAGCGTGTCAATCAAAAATTCAAAAAACCAAAGCGGCACCTTCTAGCACCGCCTTAGTTCTGTTATTCGTTTCCTCATTGATATAACAAGGTAAGCTTAATCTGCCTTTCATCCGAGTCATTATAAATATAAGTAAAACTTGCCCCACCCTGCTTTACCAAGATAAAAAAAGTTTCGCTTGCACTTAAATTAAAATGGGTTTTGTATTGGTGCTCAAATAAATCTACCCTGCTAAAGCATTCCTGTTGATTGACACTAAGTTTTTTTATTTGCTTTGCAATTAATTGATAAACTTCCTGCAAGTCTGTATCAGGCCGCCTTGTTCCCAAATTAGTTGCAAGTACACGATTAAGATATTCCGCGTATCCTTCTGGAAGAATTTCCTTTGCAGGGATAATCAATTCTTTTGTATCCGAGTTTCTTACTCTCTTTATCAGCAGGGCAATCATTTCAGGGGATAATACAAGTATATTATACTCCCCCGTTATCTGGATTTTATATTCCTTTATCAATTCTTCGTTCCCCTTAACCGTTCAACCAATGCCTCTTTTGAAAAACAACTCATTGTTACAAAAATAATAATAAGCGGCACAAAAATCAATACTCCTGTATAGGCAAGGGCAAAAGCGGCCGGGAATTTAAATTCCATATAAAACGCCCCCCTTTGATAAAGGGTATGGCTCAGTACATAACCACATGCTGTTCCGATTGTCATTGTCACCCCCACGGTAACAAACGCTAAAAGTAAACTCTCCCCAAGAAGCATTTTTCGGATTTGACTTTTGCCCATACCAATCGATTCAAGCATTGCAAGCTCCTGCTTCCTAGTAACAATATTGGTAATTAGCGTATTCATCATACTTAAAATACTGAACATCATAATAAAAATGGCAAGTCCGCTGATAGCCCCAAAAATCTGATTTGCAATCTGTCCATAAACAATTCTGCGTTCTTCCAGCGTTTCAAGGCTTAATTCCGGCTTTTCCGATACCATCTGTGCAATGGCATCTCCGATTTCTGCTTCCCTGTCTGTTTCTACGGACACAAGCAGATGGGCGTTTAAGCTGTTATAAGAAACCAGTTTTAAAATAGCCTGCTCCGGCATCAAAAACCATCCTTCAAGCCCCTGATTGTCAAGAACATATTGCCCATTTAAAATACCAAGTACCGTGACCTCTCTTTCCTCCATCCTACTCCCGCCGTAATAATGCAGTGTAATACGATCACCTGTATAAAACTTCCAGCCATAAATTTCTTCCACCGTGTTATTGCCCGCTACCAGAATATAGTCGCCACTGATTAATTTATCATAATCACAACTTCCTTCTGCTAGATATTTCCCGATTTCTTTTGTTTCATTTTCTGTCATTGGATATATAACATCATGATTCCCATATTCATCCTTCTTTGGAAAATCAAAACGGATTCCAAAACTTTTGATTTCTTCTACTTTTTTTACCCCATCCAGGGTAGATATTTTCTGTATTAGTTCATTATTCAGTGGAACCTCCGCTTGCAGACCACTCATTCCGTTTTGGTTTAATTCGATGGCAGCCTGGGAATAACTAATATGAAATTCTGCCTCTTTAAAGTAGCCCTGTCTTGCGTAACCTGCCTTATCAAAGGAGGACATATAAGTGGCTGCTGTCATAAAGAGGATCCCCCCAAATGTCAGGGAAAGCATTGTAATAACAGCCTTCTTTTTATTCTTTGAAAAATTCATTATACCCAAACCAAGCGGAGTCAGTTTACGGCACATCTTCTTGTTTGCTTCCTTTTTCATCCCATCCTGCGCCACATAGCGTAATGCTTCCACCGGTGGGATGGC
Organism: uncultured Lachnospiraceae bacterium; assembly: GCA_947177515.1. Classification (GTDB taxonomy): domain Bacteria; phylum Bacillota; class Clostridia; order Lachnospirales; family Lachnospiraceae; genus RGIG4057. Next base: position 2,176 of record CAMWUU010000232.1, on the reverse strand, counting down.
GGCTGCAAGATGCGCCGGCTTTTGGATGGAAATCATTGTAACAACATATATAACCATAAATACAAGAATTATAATCCAAAGTGTATGCCACAGAGTAAAGCCATCCGGAATCATAAAGTATCCTGCTATACCGCCGATTACTAAACCGATAGGGGCGGAGCGGAGAAATAAATTATTTCCCTCACGAAAAACAAATTTATGGATCTGCTTTTTGGTCATGCCAATGGCGCGAAGCTGTCCAAACTGATGGATTCTATCAATGACTGACAAATAAAACACACCATAAATAACCAGGACACAGGCAAGAAGAATAACTGTGCCAACCAAACCATAAATCATAACGGACTGCATATCCAGCGATAAGGAATCAATAAATGCTTTTGATGGATTAATATATTTTCTCTCAATTCCTGCATCCTTTCCGATCTGATATATTACTTCCCTACAATCCTCAGGAGCTATTGCATCCGCACCATCCAATTTTACATATATCTCATAAGGTACATCTTTTAACTGGCTTCCATTTTCGGCGTAACTTCCTGAAAAAAATACAGAAAACTGTTTTGCCGTGTCATCTCCCTTCAAAATTCCCGACACGTTAAAAGTTTCCGTGCTGCCATCATAAAAGGTAAGGGTTACACTGCTGCCAATGGCAGGCTTAATACCCATCTTTTTTAGCATTGCCCCCTGTAGTGCAATTTCCTTTTCGGTTTCTGGCATCCTGCCATCCTGAAGTTCTCCGATTTGGATTTGGTCAGACAACTCGCTCACATAGTATGGCATTAGATCAAAACCATCCATCTGTGAGAGAATCCCTGTTTTTATTTGTATCTGGTAAGCGATACGGTTATCATTTTTCAGATGTTTTACCTGTGTATCAGTAAGATTATAATATCCTGCATGCTGCCTTTTAGAAACTTCATTCTTCTCCCTCTGCTTTTGCCCCACTGCAAACATAAGGATTACCATCAGCAGGGATGAAGCCAAAAAAATGGTAATCATCACAAAAATATTACGCATACGGCTTGATTTCAAACTCTTTTTTGACATCAGAAAAATCATCTCTGCCGCTGTTTTTTTGCTATTCATATCACCAGCCTCCTAGCATAAAACTTTACCATCTTCAATGCGGATTCTCACATCTGCTTTTTGTGCAATTTCCGGGTTATGGGTAATCATAACGATCGTCTGGTTAAATTTTTTACTTGTCATTTTTAAAAGATCAATTACCTTATCACTTGTCCGGCTGTCAAGATTTCCTGTTGGCTCATCAGCTAAAATTATGGCGGGCTTTGATATCAGTGCACGGGCAATTGCCACCCGCTGCTGCTGGCCTCCTGAAAGATGGCTCGGATAATTCTTTAGCTTACCATCAAGTTCAAGAAACTGTATGATCTCTTTCAAAAACTCTTGATCTTCTGTCCTACCGTCCAAACGAACAGGCAGCACGATATTTTCATACGCCATAAGATAAGGAATAAGGTTGTAGTTCTGAAAAATAAAACCGATTCTCTGACGGCGGAATACCGTAAGCTGTTCCTCTGTCAGCTTTTCGAGTTTCTTATTTTCAACCTGCACACTGCCCGATGTGGGATTATCCAGACCGCCAAACATATTCAGCAGGGTAGATTTGCCGCTGCCCGATGTGCCAACAATAGCAGCAAACTGTCCATTTTCAACCGATACATTCACATCATCCAACGCTTTCACAAGACTCTCATCCTTGCCGTAATGTTTTTTCAGATGGGATGCATTTAATATGGTCATAACCATTCCTCCTTGCACTACTTAATAGGAAAATCATATCTAAATCTAAAAAAAATGCAACAGAGGACGCAGATTCTAATATCCAAAACGTAAAATCTAAGGAAGGGCATTAAAAAAGCCTGCCATCCGCGATGAAATACAGGCCTTTTGTTAAACATATTATGGAACTGGTATTAAGATTTTCAAAGTAAACTTGCCATTTTCGCATTTTGTCGTTACCCATCCTCCATATTTCCCGGCAGCTTTTCTCATATTGGAGATTCCGAAACCATGGAGGAAATCATCCTGCTTTGCAGTGCGTTTCTTTATATCTTTATTTTCTTCTTCGCAGTTATTTTCAATCAGGATAACAAAAAACTTTTGTATTTCCCCCGCTTTTACAAGGATTACCCTCTGCTCCCTTGGTAGC
>CAMWUU010000231.1 GCA_947177515.1 uncultured Lachnospiraceae bacterium | reverse complement strand
GTGGAAGCAGTGGTAACGCAGCAGCCACAGATACAGGTTCCAGATGAAATTTTGGTTGAGATATCGGCAAATGGCATCCCAGGGATAGAAGAAAAGATTGCAGGGATTACAGATAAATTAAATGACGTTGTCACAATGCAGGATGCCATTCGGAATATTGGGGAAAAGATGTATCTTCTGCCGAAAGATACTAGAAAAGAAATTATGGGGACAAACCTGGAAATTGAGCGGATGCAGCAAGCCATTGAATTTTTAAAGGAAAATCCGTTTCAAATGGATACTTCCATTGCCGAACTGCAAGTTGGCGCAATCTCCGATTCCCTGGATGATATTATTGTAAAGCAAGGGCAGATGAATACTTTAATGGGAAATGCACCTTCCCGGATGATTGATCTGAACGTAAATCCGGAATTGCCAGATCTGCTGGTAAAACCAACGGATCCGGTAAAGATTCCGGTTCAATGGGAAACGGATGGTTTGGACGTGTTCATGAATACAGGGATTGACCGTTTTCGGCAGGAAGTTCAGAGTGCGAATGATATGATGGAGCAGTTGGGCAACACACAGGATACCATTGCACGACAGGCATACAATACCAATCTCTTCCCTCCGGAATCGTTTCAAAACTTAAACAGTCTGGCTGTCCGGATTGACAGTATCCGGACACATATTCAGCAGATTGAAAATCAGCCGATGAATATAGGAACGGATATGGCAAATGCAGGGCTGGAACAGTTGCGGGGACAACTCAATCAGGCACTGCAGGAACAGCGGAATCTGAACCGTGCTGTTGACAACATGGATGTTTCTGCAGCAAATGAAGCTTATTTGCGTCTTTCGCAGACGGTAGGGAACACAGAACGTTATATCCGGGACAATGTGGATGAGCAGGGGCGGTTTAACCGTGAAATAGAGAAAGGGACAGAGAAAGCAGATGGACTGATGCAAAGCATAAAGGGGGCGGTTGCGGCGTATGCAACCATCCAGAGTCTTACCGCAGCAACCAGTCTGTCGGATCAAATGGTTTCTACAACTGCCCGCCTGAATATGATGAATGATGGTTTGCAGACGACGGGGGACTTGCAAAACATGATCTTTCTCTCCGCAGAGCGAGTAAGAGGAAGTTATCAGGCAACCGCGGACGCAGTTTCCAAGCTTGGACTTATGGCGGGTGATGCGTTTAGTAGTTCGGAAGAAATCATTGCCTTTATGGAGCAGATCAATAAGCAGTTTACCATTGCGGGGACGGATGCGACAGGAATTAAAGCGGCCATGTTACAGCTTACCCAAGCGATGGGTTCCGGCGTGCTCCGCGGGGAGGAATACAACAGCATTCTGGAGCAGGCTCCGAATATTGTGCAGAATATTTCCCGGTACATAGAGGAAAATGAAGATGTGCTGGCTGGTGTTGCGGGCGTGATGAAGATGGAGGTGGAAGACCTAGCAGGAAATGTTCAAGGGAATATGAAGGATATTGCCAGCGAGGGAATCCTTTCGGCAGAGCTGATAAAGAACGCAATGTTTTATGCGGCAGAAGAAACCAATGAAAAATTTGAAAGTATGCCAATGACCTTTTCTCAGATTTGGACTTCGTTTCAAAATAATGCGCAAAAAGCGTTTCAGCCTGTTTTAGAACGAATAAATGAGATTGCGAACAGTGAGGCATTTCAGGGCTTTGTGGACGGTGCAATCGAAGCGATGGCGGTTGTGGCAGGAATTACACTGGAAATTTTTGATTTCCTAGGGGCTGCGGCTGGGATCGTTGGTGAAAATTGGTCATGGCTCTCCCCGATTGTTTACGGGGTAGCTGCGGCCTTGACGGTTTATTATGGTGCGCAGTTGGCAGCGAATGCCATAAGTTTGGTTAGTAAAGGGATTCATACCGCGCTGGCGGTTGCACAAATGACCCATGCTGCGGCAACGGGAAGTTTAACGATCGCGACAGCCGCAGGGATTGCGGCGCAAAATGGTTTGAATGCTGCAATGGGTGCCTGCCCTATCATGTGGATTATCATATTAATCATCGCCCTGATTGCCCTGTTCTATGCGGCGGTTGCAACGGTCAATCATTTTGCGGGGACCTCTGTTTCTGCAACGGGGATTATTTGCGGGGTTTTCATGACCGCGCTGGCGTTTGTGGGGAATGTTTTTTCTGCCGCAATCAACTTCATCATTGACCTATTTGTCACACTCTGGAACTTTATCGCCTCATTTGTAAATTTCCTTGCAAATGTGTTCCATGATCCTGTGGGTGCGATTGCCCGGCTGTTTTTTGACTTGGTTGACACGGTGCTTTCCCTGCTCCAGTCAGTGGCTTCCGCGATTGATTGGATTTTTGGCTCAAATCTGGCGGAGGGTCTTCAAGGGTGGCGGGATTCCATTGGTGACTGGGTGGAGGAAACATACGGCAGTGGCGTAGAAATCATGGGGAAAGTGGACGCTGACGATTTGAAACTTGGGCGGTTTGAATACAGGGCAGCTTGGGATACTGGATATTCCTTTGGTAAAGGGATTGATGAGGGCATCGCAAACTTTGATCTTTCCAGTCTGTTTGAAACGGAAGTGCCATCCCCGGAGGACTACAAGAATTTAGGCAATTATGGGGAGGAGCTAGTTTATGGTATGGATAATATTTTATATGATACAGATAAAATTGCCGACTCCATGGATATCACGAAAGAGAGCCTGAAATATTTGCGCGACATTGCAGAGCAGGAAACGGTCAACCGCTTTACAACGGCGGAGATAAAAATTGAGCAGACAAACCATAACACCATTTCGGGGAAAATGGATCTGGATGGGGTGATGGATGGTCTGACCGAGGTGGTGGAGGAAGCAGCTTACACGATAGCGGAAGGGGTATATGACTGATGGGCGGGTATGATTTTTATTTGGGAAAATGTAAACTTCCCATTGCACCGGGGAAATTACAGGTAAAGATTAATAATGCAAATGATACTGTTACCTTAATCAATGAGGGGGAAATCAATCTGTTGAAAACACCGGGACTGACGGATATTGAATTTGAATGCCTGATCCCACAGACAGAGTACCCATTTGCATCCTATCCATCTGGGTTTCAGGAGGCATCTTATTATCTGGATTGTTTTGAAACTTTGAAGGTGGGGAAAAAGCCGTTCCAGTTTATTGTGTCGAGGGCAGCGCCGACCGGGAAAACATTTTTCTCAACCGATATCAAAGTGGCGCTTGAAGATTACCAGATTACGGAACAGGCGGAAAACGGGTTTGACTTGAAGGTGAAAGTGAAATTAAGGCAGTATCGGGAGTACGGCACAAAAATGGTAGAAATCACAGAGGATTCCCCCGGGGGTGGAGGGAAGTTGAAAAAAACGCGTGCAGAATCAACGGTGCAGCCGTCAAAACCGATTGGGATCGGGTCGGATGTGATTGTGAATGGGCAGCTCCACCGTGACAGTTACGGGGGTGGACCCGGACAGGTAAAAAGCAATTATCGGGGAAAAATCAATTTCATTAATCATAAGGGAACGTATCCGTATCACGTAACGACACCATCCGGGGGGTGGCTTGGCTGGGTAGGTGCCAAGTGCGTGAAGGGGGTGTGAAACTTGGATGTGGAGTTTTTGGTTTCGGATCCCACTGGAAAAAAGATCTATCTGCCGGCCGTTCAGGAGGGGATTGAGTGGAGTACACAACGGAGGGGTGCCCCGGGAAAACTTACGTTCCAGATCGTGCAGGATGATACAGTGTGTCTTACGGAGGGGGCAGCAGTCCGCTTAAAAGTGGATGGGGCACCGGTTTTCTTTGGTTTCCTGTTTGCAAAGCGACAGGATAAAGACGGGCTTGTCCGTTTGACCGCCTATGACCAACTGCGTTACCTGAATAATAAGGATACTTATGTTTATGGCAATAAAACCGCTTCGCAGTTCCTAAAGATGTTGGCAGCGGATTTTAAATTACAGACGGGGGAAATCGAGGATACGGGTTTTGTGATTGCCTCCCGGATAGAAGAAAATACTTCGCTGTTTGATATGGTGGAGAATGCACTTGACCTGACACTCAAGAACCGGGGGGAGATGTATGTCCTTTATGATGATTTTGGGAAGCTGGCACTGAAAAACATTTCCTCCATGAAAGTGGGGAAAGCAGGGGCATACCTGTTGATCGATGAGGAAACAGGGGAGAATTTTGAATATGCTTCCGAAATTGACAGCAATACATACAACAAAGTCAAATTGACTTACGATAATGAGAAAACAGGGAAGCGGGAGGTCTATATTGCACAGGATGGGGGACATATAAACCAGTGGGGCGTACTGCAATACTATGGGACACTTCAGGAGGGGGAGGATGGGCAGGCAAAGGCAGATGCCCTGTTAAAACTTTACAACAGCCGGACAAGGAACCTGAAAATAACATGTGCGGTCGGGGATGTGAGGGTGAGGGCGGGCAGCATGGTTGCCGTGAAGCTAAACCTGGATGGTGTGGAGGTAAAAAATTTTATGTTGGTGGAAAAAGCAAGGCATGTGTTTTATTTGGACAGGCATACCATGGAGTTGACCTTGCGGGGAGGTGAGTTTGTTGCCTGATGCGGTAAGGTTTTTGCAAATAGTTAAGAGGGCGGCAGTGGATGCGGTGCGCGCCATGAAGCCGGTTGAGATATGTTTCGGGCAGGTAACAGGGATTTCCCCGCTGAAAATCCTTGTGGATCAGAAACTGCCGTTAGAAGAAAAACACTTGATCCTAACACAAAATGTTACAGAGTATAAAACTTATATTAGCGGGGGGAATGTAAAGAATTTTTATTATAGGGGGGAGCCTATGGGAGAGGATGTGGTTGAACTTGAGCCACCCCATGTCCATGCCATAGGCAAAGTGCAAATCACGGTCCACAATGGGTTGGCGGTCGGTGAGGAGGTTATCCTTTTGAGGCAGCAGGGCGGGCAGAAATATCTGGTGCTGGGGAGGGTGGGATGATCCCGTCTGTGAATGGGTTCCTTCCCAAGGATTTTGAGATCAGGGAACAGCCAACCCACACTTATAAAATGCCCCCTGGCGAAAACCGGATCCATGGTTTTGCGGACGACAGGGAGGCGATGTGCCAGGCAATCTACAAGATACTTTTGACGGAGCGCTATGGGTATGTGATTTACAGTGGCAATTATGGGATTGAAACCCTTGACTTGTATGGTCAGCCAGTTTCTTATGTATGTCCCGAACTAAAGCGGAGGATCACGGAAGCCCTGACCTGGGATGAGCGGGTCAAAAGCGTGGATGGCTTCTCCTTTGATTTTGGACAGAAGGGGACAATCCATGTAACATTTACGGTACATACCGTATTTGGCGACATAGTGGCAGGAAGGGAAGTGGGGATATAATGTTTGAGAATAATACTTATCATGTGATCCTTGAGAGGATGCTTGCCCGTGTCCCGGAGGAGTTTGACAAGCGGGAAGGGTCCATCCTGTATGATGCGTTAGCGCCGGCGGCTGCGGAATTGCAGATGGCGTACATTGGCCTGGAATCCGTCTTCCGGGAGATGTTTGCGGATACGGCTTCCCGTGACTGCCTGATCCGCCGGGCGGCGGAGCGGGGGATTTCGCCATATCCGGCAACCCATGCCATCTTAAAGGGGATATTTACCCCTGTTTCCGTCGCCGTGCCGGTCGGGGCAAGGTTCCGTTGTGGCGGGAATACTTATCATACTACGGCTAAAGAAGTGGATGGGGAATATAGGATGGAATGCGAGGAGGTTGGGGAGGCTGGAAACCTACCGTCAGGGGAATTGATTCCAATCGATTATATTGAAGGGCTGGAGGGTGGCAGGCTTGCAGGCATCCTGATCCCCGGGGAGGATGAGGAGGAAACAGAGAATTTGAGGAAACGCTATTTTGCCAGTTTGGAATCCCAGGCATTTGGTGGGAATGTGGCGGATTATAAGGCGAAGGTGGCGGCAATCCCAGGGGTGGGCGGGGTGAAGGTGTATCCAGCCTTTGCAGGCGGGGGGACAGTTAAGTTGGTTGTGGTCAGC
>CAMWUU010000230.1 GCA_947177515.1 uncultured Lachnospiraceae bacterium | reverse complement strand
GGGTAAGCACCAACCGCAACGATTGCAGTCAAGCCAAGGTTTAAAATCAGGTTCATCATAGGTCCAGAAACCGCCATGGTAATACCTGCCTTAAATTCATGTTCCGCGAGCCTTTTGTTGTTTTCCTGAAAGCGCGCATATTCATAATCCGTTTTTGAGAGTGCCTTAACTACGCGGATCCCGTTAATATTTTCCCTCATCACACGTACCACATTATCCACGGACTGCGAAACCTTTGTATAAAGCGGAATCCCCTTTTTAGAAACCCGGTAGACAAGCACCGACAACAGTGGGAGTGTTGCAATCAGCACAAGGGTTAAGACCGGTTCAAGTGTGAATGTGATAAGGATTCCTCCCACCAGGATAATCGGCGCGCGCACCCCGATGCGCTGCACCCTGCCAATCATGGAATGGACATTGTAACTGTCAGCGGTCAGACGCGAGATCAGGGAAGGAATCCCGATCCGATCCGTCTGGTTCCCGGACAGGTACATGATTTTGTGGAACAGGTCATGCCGTATTTTCTCAATTGCATCCCTAGCCACCTTTGCCGCCATCCGGTTGGCTCTAATATTCAGAAGCCTTGCCGCCACTGCCAGCAAAAACATTACCACGCCCCAAAGGAGCACGGGCAAAATGCGCCCAAGCGGCACTACATCATCCAGTATGTACGCCAGTACCCAGGGCAATCCTAGGTCGGCAAAAGTACCCAGTACTTTGACTAAAAAGCCGCGCAGCATCCTTATGTGGTACGGTTCCAGATAATGCAGGATTGTTTTCATCCCGAGTCCCCCTTCAGAAAAACGTTCTCCGATCTGGACGGCTTTTTGCCATTCCCCGTCCTCTTAAACCGTCCTTATTACTCCCCGCGGAAAAATATTTGCCCCGTTCCCGCATCCATCCGCTCCACAACAGCTAAAGATTCAAGCCTCAATCCCATCTCACGGATTACCTCCCCGCCGGACTGGAATCCCTTCTCGACCACAATGCCGATTCCCTCTATATTCGCCCCGGCACTTGCAACTATCTCAATCAGCCCAAGCAGCGCACAGCCGTTTGCAAGAAAATCATCAATTAGCAGTACATTGTCCTGGGCACTTAAAAATTTCTTCGATACAATAACATCATAGTTCCTTTTGTGGGTAAACGATTCAATCTGTGCCGAGTAAACATCCCCATCAATATTCACGCTCTGCGCTTTTTTTGCAAAAATCACCGGCACACCGAAATACTGCGCCGTTATACAGGCGATCCCGATACCGGATGCCTCAACCGTCACAATTTTTGTAATCTTAAGATCCGAAAAACGGCGTTTAAACTCCTTCCCAATCTCATTGAGCAACCCAATATCCATCTGATGGTTTAAAAAACTGTCAACCTTTAAGACATTCCCCGGCTTTATAACACCGTCCTTGCGGATACGATCCATCAATAACTGCATATTCCACCTCTTTCCATCCTCGCTTTGATACCGTCATACTATATATCTGTTATTAAAGCATTGCCAGATATATAGCCCTCCGGGAGATGCGCACCCGCACGAGAGGAAGGGATTGCTTCGCAATCGTGCTCGGCGCAGCCCGCGATTTTCAATCACCAACTATATATGTAATGATAAGAAATGACAAATAAAACTGCGCCCCGTACATAAAAAAGCAGGATGGCCTGCGCTAGGCCATCCGCTGTTTGCTACTGTATCGCCCTCGCCTTCAACACGCCCTCAATCGCGTTGACCTTCTCCAAAAGTTCCCCCGTCGCCCGCGCACAAATATCAAGCACCGTATAGGCATAATTACCCCTGCTTTTGTTGGCCATCGTTTCAATATTGATGCCCGCCGCCGAGAAAACGCCCGTAAACTGTGCAAGCATATTCGGGATGTTTTTGTGGCATACACAGATGCGCGCCGCAGTCTGGCATTTGCCCGCGTCCATTGCCGGGTAGTTTACCGAGTTTTGGATATTTCCATTCTCAATATAGTCCACTACCTGCTTTACTGCCATTACCGCACAGTTATCTTCAGACTCCGCCGTTGATGCGCCAAGATGCGGGAACGCAATTACATTCTCCATATTCGCAATCTTTTTTGTTGGGAAGTCGGTTACATATTTTGCCACCTTGCCGGATAAGAGCGCCTCACCCATATCCTCCTCATTTACCAGAAGGTCACGGGAGAAATTGAGGATCACCACACCGTCCTTCATCATCGAAAGGGAAGCCTTGTTAAACATCCCCTTTGTATCATCAAGAAGCGGGACATGAACGGTAATATAATCACACTCAGCAAAAATTTCCGAATTCGATTTAACAATTTTAACATTCCGCGAAAGGTTAAGCGCATTGGCTACCGAGAGGAAAGGGTCACAGCCAACAACCTCCATGCCAAGATGGGTTGCCGCATTCGCGATCAGCACACCGATTGCGCCGAGTCCAATCACCCCGAGTTTCTTCCCCTTAAGTTCCGTCCCTGCAAATTTTGCTTTCGCTTTCTCCATTGTCTTGTTGATTTCTTCATCCCCGCGGTTGGCGCTTACCCAATCCATGCCTCCGCGGATATCACGCGCCGCCAAAAGCATCCCGGCCAGCACCATCTCCTTAACACCGTTTGCGTTTGCGCCGGGGGTGTTGAATACCACAATTCCCGCATCCGCGCATTTAACAAGCGGGATATTATTGACCCCTGCGCCCGCCCGCGCAACGGCAAGCAGGCTTTTCGGGAACTCCAGTTCATGCATGGCTGCGCTTCTGACTAACACGGCATCGGCCTCACCTAAATTATCCGTCGTGCCGAATGTGTCCGGCAGCAGATTCATACCGACCTTCGCGATCGGATTTAAGCAGTTAACTTTAATCATATGATCCTCCCATATCCGTTTTGCACATCACCTTCTATTATCATGTGTTCGCGGTTTCAAATTCCTGCATAAATGCAACGAGTTTCTTTACACCCTCGATTGGCATTGCGTTGTAGATGCTTGCCCGCATACCGCCAACCGTCCGGTGCCCCTTCAGGTTCTCAAAACCCGCCGCTTTCGCCTCTTTCACAAATTTTGCGTCGAGCTCCTCGCTGCCCGTCACAAACGGCACGTTCATCAGGGAACGATCCTTTTTCTCCACTGTGCCTTTGAAAAGTCTGCTGCCATCAAGAAAATCATAGAGAATTTTTGCTTTCTTTTCGTTGTGTTCCTTCATCGCAGCAAGGCCACCCTGGTTCTTCAACCACTTAAACACCTTACCACAAATATAGATACCGTAAGCCGGCGGGGTGTTGTACATGGATCCGTTATCCGCATGGGTCTTGTAACGCATCATAGTAGGCGTTGCCGGCAGCACATCCTGTGTTATCAGATCCTCACGGATAATGCAGATTACAACACCGGCCGGCCCGATATTTTTCTGCACGCCGCCGTAGATTATGCCATACTTCGTTACGTCAACCGGCTCGGAGAGAAAACAGGAGGATACATCTGCCACAAGGGTTTTTCCCTTCGTATCCGGAAGTTTCCAAAACTTTGTGCCATAGATGGTGTTATTTTCACAGATATAGACATAGTCCGCATCCTCCGGGATCGGAAGGTTGGAGCAATCCGGAATATAGGAAAAAGTTCTGTCCGCAGAAGAAGCGACCGCAACCGCCTCCCCGTAAAGCCCTGCCTCCTGATAAGCCTTCTTCGCCCACTGGCCGGTAATAATGTAAGCAGCTTTCCGGTTCTTCATAAGGTTCATTGGAATCATCGCAAACTGGAGGGAAGCCCCACCCTGCAAAAACAGAACCCTGTAATTGTCCGGGATCCCCATTAGCTCCCGCAGATCCTTCTCCGCTTCCGTAATAATCCCCTCATATGCCTTGGAACGATGGCTCATCTCCATAACGGACATACCGGTACCTTTATAATCCAGCATCTCCGCTGCTGCCTCCCTTAAAACCTCCTCCGGCAATACTGCCGGACCCGCAGAAAAATTATAGACCCTGCCCATAATATGTAATCCTCCTTCACTTTCAAAGCGCCACATGAAACGGTAGCTGCCCCTGCGCGGTATCCACTTCACTTCCCGCGCAATCCACAATGCACCGTTCTGTTACGTTGTCGCTTTAGCACGACAAATTACAAGAATTATAAAGCTTTTCCGTTCCCATGTCAACCATAATTTAAAAAATCATCGTCCTTCGACTATGCGCCTGCCTTGTTCCTGCCTGCCACACAGGTATTTCTCAATATTATCGATCGCATCGATCTCATCCGCACCGCTTGTTGTCACGGTAAGTTCCTCACCTGTCGGAAGCGCAAGGCTCATCATACCCATAATGCTCTTGGCATTCACCTTCTTGTCGCCACACTCCACATACACGCTGCTCTCATACTGGCTTGCCACCTGCACCAGCAACGCAATCGGCCTAGCCTCTAACCCCTCCGGCAAACAAATCCTGATTTTTTTCGAAATCATCCCTCTTCCTCCTTTTTTTCCTTCAAGCCCTCCGCAATACCCGAAAGTCGTTTTAACCGGTGGTTTACCCCGGACTTCCCGAGCGGGACGGGCAACATCTCCCCCAATTCCTTTAAGGACACCTCCGGATACTCAATCCGCAAAACCGCAATCTCCCTAAGCCCATCCTCCAGGTTATCAAACCCGAAATTATCCCGGACATAAAGGATATCCTCAATCTGCTTTGCAGCCGCCTGCACCGTCTTACTGATATTCGCAGCCTCACAATTAACCTGCCGGTTCACACTGTTGCGCACTTCCTTCAAAATCCTGACATTCTCAAGTTCCATCAGGGCCAGATGCGCTTCCATGATATTGAGCAGGTCAACAATCTGCGCCCCCTCCTTCACATAGACCACAAAATATTTCTTACGCCGGACTACTTTCGCGTCAATCATAAAGGATTGGATGATATCCCTTACCCAAACCGCTTTTCCCTCCTTATCAAAAACAATCTCGAGATGATACGCTTTCTTTGGGTCGGAAATCGATCCTGCGGCAAGAAAAACACCGCGAAGAAAAGCGCGCTTGCAGCAAGTATTCTGCACGATAATCGGGTTTATGGCAAAATCCCCCTTTCCGATGCCACCCCCCGTCAGTTTGAGCGCTGCCACCACACGGTCTGCCCCATCCTCCCCATAAAGGACAACCGCAAAAGAACCCGCTCTTTTTACTGCATTTTCTCCTTTATCCAAAAACTTAACCTTTAATATATTAAATGTTTTTTGCAATAATGTAAAGTATTTTCTTGCAATGGCTTCATTTTCCGTATAAATTTCCAATTTTTGTATATTATTTTCCCAGGATACCCTGCCGCAGCAGAGCGTTATTGCTGCGAGTTCAGCCAGCATACAATGCCTTGCCGCCGGATAACGTTCAAACAGCTCGTCCTTCACTTTCCCTGAAAACGACATTCTTCGCCTCCGTCCTTTATCCGCACTGGTTTCTTTTCCTAAGAAGCCCGGTTCTACCGGGAAATATCGCGGTGGTCGGTCTTAATCCCATACTCCGCCTTATCAAGACGCAGTCCAAGCTCATATGCCACCGTAACCGACCGGTGTTTCCCCCCAGTACAGCCAACCGCTACAACAAGCTGGTTTTTCCCCTCCTCAATATAGCCCGGAATCAAAAAGAGCAGCAAGTCCTCAAGCTTGTCTAAAAAGGCTGGTGCCATCGGCGAGGAAAGTACATAATCCCGCACCTTTTTTTCCTGGCCGGTCAGACTCTTTAACTCAGGTACATAGTACGGGTTTTTCAGGAAACGCACATCAAAAACCAGATCCGCATCCGCCGGTATCCCATATTTAAACCCAAATGAAAGTATTGTAATAAAAAAGTTATGGTATGTCCCATTCTCAACAAAAATATGGTCAATCTGGGTTTTCAGTTCCCTGATCAAAAGATGGCTTGTATCCAGGATACAATCTGCCCTCTCCTTTAGGAATGCCAGTCTTCTGCGCTCCTCCTCAATCCCCTTATCCACCCGGTCCGTACCGGAAAGCGGGTGTGTGCGCCGTGTTTCCTTAAAACGCTTTACAAGTACCTGCGTTTCGCATT
>CAMWUU010000229.1 GCA_947177515.1 uncultured Lachnospiraceae bacterium | reverse complement strand
AGGGGATGGGAGGGCAGTTGCGGAACTAAAAACAGCAAATGCCCGGACAGCCCCCAGAGGGATTTGTGGGAGCAAAGCGGACAGAAATACCTCTGCTGGTTAAGGGGATGGGAGGGCAGTTGCGGAACTAAAAACAGCAAATGCCCGGACAGCCCCCCGAGGGATTTGTGGGAGCGAAGCGGACAGAAATACCTCTGCTGGTTAGGGGGGGAGGGCAATTGCGGAACTTAAAATAGGAGCAAACGGAATGGAAAAAAGGCACAGCAGTATTAAAGTAATGATCGTGGTTCCGATGCTTATCCTTGGGATTGTATCCGTTATATCAAATATATTAGCAATCCGGAACATAAAAAATGTCAATGCCAACGCATCCAATATTGTGGATCACTATATGGCCGGGACACAGAAACTCTCGGAAATCCAGAAATCCGTGCAGAACATACATAAAATGGCGTTGACCCATATTTTGGCGATGGACTTTGACACAATGATCCGCGTCGTCGAAGGAATAAAGGAAAAAGAGCAGGAATTGGACGAAAAACTTTCGGAATTTCAAACATTTTCCGGGCAGTTAATGGAAGAACTGAAAGATTCATATGAACAATTTAAGCAAGCTATCCGGTACCTTGTGGCAATGAGCGCAGACAGGAAGACAACGGAAGCCTATGCGGTTGCAAATGGAGATTTAGAAAAAAATGGAAATTTAATGTTGGATGCGCTGGAGGAAATGATGGAGGAACTTACAACGCAGTCCGGGCAGGCGCGTGTGACGCTAGGCGATGTATATAGCACTTCCCTCGCCCAGAATATTGCCGCAATAATAGTCAGTATCCTCGCGCTTACGGCGGCAGTAGGGATTGTTTTTGTGCGCGTTGTAAAACCGGTTTCCACGGCGAAGAGGGAGCTAGATGAAATCACGTCGGGCATCGGGAAGGGGCAGGGCGACCTTACGCGAAGGCTTACCATATTATATAACGATGAGATTGCGGCACTAGGAGGAGGCATTAATACCTTTATGGAAAAACTCCAGCAGATCTTAAAAACCATTTCCGGCAATTCGGAGCGCATGGAAAGTGTTGTGCAGGAAGTCCTTTTCAGTGTGCGCGCTTCCAATGACAGTGCTGCTGACCTCTCGGCGGTGACGCACCAGTTATCCGCAACCATGCAGGATGTATCGAATTCGACTGGAACCATTAACCAGAATGCCTCCGTAATACAGGAAAATGTAAACCGCATTGCAGATAAGTCCGCCGAGATGAACGATTATGCAAAAAAGATGCGGGCGGACGCGGATGCCATGGCAGGGGATGCGAAAAGCAGTATGGAGGAAACGGATCAGCGTGTCCGAAAGATCGGGGAAGTGCTAAATCAGGCCATCTTAGATTCAAAGAGTGTCGACCAGGTTAACAGCCTGACCAACGATATATTAAATATTTCTTCCCAGACCAATTTATTAGCCTTAAACGCATCCATCGAGGCGGCGCGGGCGGGGGATGCCGGGCGGGGTTTTGCTGTGGTTGCTGAGGAAATCCGACAGTTGGCGGACTCATGTCGCGAAACAGCGAACCATATCCAGCAGATTAACAATGTTGTAATCCAAGCCGTGCATAACCTTGCGGACAGCGCTTCCGGCATGATTGGCTACGTAAACGGATCCATACTGGAAGAATTTGGGAAATTTGTGGACAGGGGCAAGCGCTATGAGGAAGCCGCAGCACATATTGAAGGTACGACGGACGAATTTTCAGAAAAAACGGATAAGCTGCGCAATGAGATGGAGCAGATCGCGGATTCCATCCGTAAGATCACACTTGCAATTGAGGGGGGTGTAAAGGGAGTTTCCGGCGCAGCGGACAGCACGCAGAATTTACTTTCGGATGTGGAGCGTATCAACCGTCATATGGGGGAGAACCAGGCAATTGCAGAGGACTTAAAAAAGGAAACGGCGATTTTTGTAAGGCTGTAATAGATTATGTGGATTATGGGCTTTGTGGGATTTATTTTGCAGGGCGGGCAGTGCAACGGTGAAAGAACATAAAAAAGAAGGCGGTGTATAACACCACCTTCTTTTACTTAGCGGATATCCTTAGACATTTAAATTTGCCTTCTGTCCCTTCGCGCCCCGTCCCCGGTTTTTCACTTTTTTCGCGGAGTAAAACTTCCCGTCATATTCAAAGGTTTCCGTAATCTGGGGAATGGCAGCGGCACAGACAACGATGTCTGCTTTCTCAAGAACGATTCCTTTCACTCCGCGGCCGGTTCTTTTTTGTTCCGGTACCTCGGGAAGATCAAATCCAAGGGAGAGTCCGTCTTTTGTAAGCAGGATGACCTTGGTGGTATTTTCCATAACCTGCGTGGCAGAAAGCGGTGTGACGCAGACTAGTGTATCCCCTTCCTCTAGTTTTGTTGAGGCAATCACGGAGCGGTTTGTTTCAAACTCAATCCCTGACACAAGTTTTACATATCCGTACTTGGTAACAAAGAAAAGCTGGGACTCGAAAAGTTCCTCAAAGGAAAGGTAGGTCAACACCGTTTCCTTATCAAGTTTGCAGAGATTATGGACAAGCGTCCCCTTGTCGCGGATGCGGCAGCGTGGGATGGCGGCAGCTTTGATCTGGTGCATATTGCCTTCACGTGTAAACAAACAGAGCTTGTCGTTATTCTTCATCCGGATGATATGGACATATTCCTTTAGGTTTTCTTCCGTTGTGCGCGAGTAGGTGGCGGAATCAACACATTTTGTATAGCCAAATCTATCAATCAACACATAGATATCTTCAATGCGGACTTCCTCCACATAATTTGCTGTTTCGGCATGGGTGATTTTAGTGCGCCTTTCATGGTTGAACTGCTTTTTGTAGTTTTTCAGATTATGTTTAATCACCCGGTAAAGAGATTTTTTGTTTCCAAGAATATCATTGTACTCTTCAATCTGCGCGGACAGTTCCTTATTTTCCTCATGCAGTTTTAGCAGTTCTAGGCCAATCAGTTTTGAGAGCTGCATGGTGAGGATCGCATCAGCCTGGCGTTCCGTAAAATCAAGGGTCGCCGCAGTTTTTTCCGAAGTTTTGGTTTTGAAAGCAATCCCCTCTGTTTTTCCTTCCATCAGGCAGGCCTTTGCCTGGGAAACGGAGGTGGAACCGCGCAGGATCTCAATAATCAGGTCAATCAGGTCAACCGCGCGGATTAAACCATTTACAATCTCCTGCCGTTTGCCTGCCTTATCGAGCAGATGTTCATATTGGCGGGTGTAGAGTTCCTCCTGGAACAGGACAAATTCCTTTATAAGTGTTTTCAAATTAAAAAGAACGGGTTGATTGTCCTTGATGGCAAGCATATTTACGCCATAAGTATCCTCCATCGGGCTTTTTTTGTAAAGCCCGTTTAAAAGATTGTCAATGTCGCGGTCTTTTTTTACCTCCACAACAATGCGCACATCAGCGGAGGACTCGTCACGCACATCGTAGATCTCATCGAAGACTTTGTCCTTCATCAGGGAAACTAAGCTTTCCACCAGTTTTATCTTGTTTCCGGCAGAAGGGAATGGAATCTGTGTGATCACAATGTTTTTTCGCCCGCCATCGGAAGGCTCGATCTCGATGGCGGAGCGGACTTTAATTTTGCCCTCGCCGGACTCGTAAATATTTTGAAGATCGTTGCCGTTTACAATCGTGCCACCGGTTGGGAAATCCGGTCCCGGCACATATTTCATCAGTTCGAAAACCGTGATATCCGGCTTGTCCATATAGGCAGTGACAGCGTTTATAATTTCTGTGGGATTGTGTGGGGGCATATTGGTTGCCATGCCAACCGCAATGCCAGTTGTGCCATTGATTAAAAGGTTTGGCAGCATTGCGGGTAGAACCTTTGGTTCCTTCTCGCTATCGTCAAAATTTGGCACGAATTCAACTAAGTTTTTATCCAGGTTGTCAAGTAACGCCATAGCGCCTGTGGACAGACGTGCCTCAGTGTAACGCATTGCGGCGGGTGGATCGCCGTCAATCGAGCCAAAATTTCCGTGCCCGTCCACAAGGGGAATCTGCATGGAGAATTCTTCCGACATATGAACCAGCGCATCGTAGATGGAAGAATCACCGTGAGGGTGGTATTTACCCATGGTATCACCGACAATGCGGGCGCTCTTTCTGTGGGGTTTTTTCGGGTCAAGACCAAGTTCGGTCATCGAGTAGAGGATGCGGCGCTGCACCGGCTTTAAGCCGTCCCTCACATCCGGCAGCGCGCGGTCAATAATAACATTCATCGCATAGTTGCGGTAGGAGGTTTTCATTTCCTCTGAAAAATCAAGCTGTATAATATTGTCTGTCTTCATGATTCCTCACATTCCGCCGTCGGCAGACGGCTTATTAATTTCAGGAGTTTGTTTTGGGGCATCGGGTATTGCTTTCCCTGTCCGCTTACAGAAGCGTTTATATCTGCCGCAGACAGATCAGATATCCAGCTTCGCATACTTTGCTTCCTCAATAATAAACGCCCGTCTTGGTGGTACATTGCTTCCCATAAGCAGTGCTGTGACCTCGTCGGCTTCCACGGTATCGGAGAGTGAAACCTGCGCAAGAATGCGGGTTTCCGGGTTTAAGGTTGTTTCCCAGAGCTGGTTTGCGTCCATCTCACCAAGTCCTTTGTAGCGCTGTAAGGTGAGAATCTTTTTCCCGCTTTTGCGGAATTTTTCAAGTTCAAAATCATCAAAGAGATACTGGGACTTTTTTTTCTTTCTCCCTTTTTCATTCCCCTCGTACTCGACTTTATAAAGTGGCGGCATTCCGCGGTACACCCTTCCGTTTGTGATAAGTTCCGGCATAAAGCGGTAGAAGAAGGTTAAAAGTAGGGTACTGATATGTGCACCGTCTACATCGGCATCGGTCAGGATGATGATTTTGCCATAACGTAATTTCGTAATATCAAAATCATCCCCGATACCGCAGCCAAACGAGGCGATCATGGTTTTGATTTCGTTGTTGACTAAAATTTTGTCAAGCGTCGCCTTCTCGACATTTAAGATCTTGCCGCGCAGTGGGAGCACAGCCTGGGTTTTGCGGTTGCGCGCGGTCTTTACGGTGCCGCCCGCAGA
This sequence comes from uncultured Lachnospiraceae bacterium, assembly GCA_947177515.1. Lineage (GTDB taxonomy): Bacteria > Bacillota > Clostridia > Lachnospirales > Lachnospiraceae > RGIG4057. The sequence continues at coordinate 963 of CAMWUU010000229.1, read as the reverse complement.
ATCGCCCTCAACAATATAGACCTCGCATTCTTCTGGCTTTTTTGAGGAGCAGGACGCGAGCTTGCTTTTGGTATCCACATCGTTTAACTGCTTTAACACTGCATTGCGCGCCTTGTCCCCCGCTTTTCTTGCGCTGTAGGAGCGCATGGAATTGTCTAGGATGGCCTTTAAGACCTCTATATTCTTGTCCAGATAGCGTGTGACTTCGGTTGCGAACACCTCATCCACCGCGCCCTTGGCATCGGTATTGCCAAGCTTTGTTTTTGTCTGTCCTTCAAACTGTGGATCCGGATGTTTGATGGAGATTATGGCTACAATACCATTGCGGATATCGCGTCCGTCGAGGTTTTCATCCTTTTCCTTCAGATAGCCAAGCTCCCTTGCATACTGGTTCATCACGCGTGTAAGTGCCGTCTTAAAGCCGGTTACGAGTGTACCGCCATCCACGACATTGATACGGTTGCAGTAGGAGTTGATCTGCTCAGTGAAATTGTCCGTGTACTGGAAGGAAACCTCCACTTCGATATCCCCGCTTTTTCCTTCTACATAGATTGGTTCAGGGTGCAGTACAGTCGCTTCGCGGTTTAAGTAGGAAACGAAACTTTTGATGCCCTGCGCTTCCTCGTAGGTCTTTTCTTCCCCGGTATACTCATTCATAAAGCAAAGTTTTAGGCCGCGGTTTAGATATGCGATCTCTTTTAAGCGTTTGCAGATGGTTTCTTCCTTAAACTCCACGGTTTCAAAAATCGAATCGTCCGGGTAAAAAGTAACGCGCGTCCCCGTATCGGATTTATTGCATTTGCCAATCACCGGCAAAAGCCCGTCCACAAGCTCCATTACCGGATGGCCGCCGTTTTGGTATTCGTCGCGGTAGATTTTTCCATCGCGTTTGATCTCTACAATCACTGGCTCATATACACATCTTACGCTGCCGAAGAAGAGGATAGTGGAGATCACGCTGGT
>CAMWUU010000228.1 GCA_947177515.1 uncultured Lachnospiraceae bacterium | reverse complement strand
CCAGGATGATGCCGGGAAGAAAGCATACCGCCATACGACTTCCCATGTCCTAGCACAGGCTGTAAAGCGCCTTTATCCGGAGGCAAAGCTTGCGATCGGACCTTCGATTGACAATGGTTTTTACTATGATTTTGACTGTCCGCCATTTGACCGCGAGGCGCTTGATGCACTTGAGGCGGAGATGAAAAAAATCATCAAGGAAGGCGCGGAACTAACGCGTTTTACCCTGCCCCGCACCGAAGCGGTCAAATTTATGCAAAAGAGGGAAGAGCCTTATAAGGTGGAGCTAATTGAGGATTTGCCAGAGGATGCGGAAATTTCCTTCTACCAGCAGGGGGATTTTGTGGATCTTTGCGCGGGTCCGCATCTGATGAGCACAAAAAATATCAAGGCAATCAAGTTGATTTCCTCCTCCGGCGCTTACTGGCGCGGCAGTGAGAAGAACAAGATGCTGACCCGCATTTACGGCACGGCCTACACAAAGAATGCGGAACTTGAAGAATATCTGGCATACCTTGAGGATATCAAGAAGCGCGACCACAACAAGCTTGGACGCGAGATGGAACTGTTTACCACTGTGGATGTGATCGGGCAGGGGCTGCCGCTTTTGATGCCAAAGGGTACAAAGATGGTGCAGACCCTGCAGCGCTGGATCGAGGATCTGGAGGATAATGAGTGGGGCTATGTGCGCACCAAGACCCCGCTGATGGCAAAGAGCGACCTTTACAAGATTTCCGGTCATTGGGATCACTACAAGGAGGGTATGTTTGTACTGGGGGATGAAGCGAAGGATAAGGAAGTGTTTGCGCTGCGTCCGATGACCTGCCCGTTTCAGTACTATGTATATAAGGCAAGCCAGAAATCCTACCGCGACCTGCCGCTGCGCTATGGAGAAACTTCGACATTATTCCGCAATGAGGATTCCGGCGAGATGCACGGGTTGACACGCGTGCGCCAGTTCACGATTTCCGAAGGGCACCTGATTGTGCGGCCAGATCAGATGGTGGAGGAGTTTAAGGGCTGTCTGGCACTTGCAAAGTACTGTCTGACAACACTTGGATTACAGGATGATGTGACCTATCATCTCTCGAAATGGGATCCGGACAACCGTGAGAAATATATTGGGGAGCCTGAGGTCTGGGAGCAGACCGAGCAGCATATCCGCGATGTGCTGACTGAACTTTCCATCCCGTTTGTGGAGGATGTGGGTGAGGCAGCGTTTTACGGACCGAAGGTTGATATCAATACAAAGAATGTGTATGGCAAGGAAGATACAATGATTACCATCCAGTGGGATGCGCTGCTGGCTGAGCAGTTTGATATGTATTATATTGACCAGAATGGGAACAAAGTGCGCCCATATATTATCCATCGCACATCGATGGGATGCTATGAGAGGACTCTTGCGTGGCTGATTGAGAAATATGCGGGTAATTTCCCGACCTGGCTTTGCCCGGAGCAGGTGAGGGTATTGCCGATTTCGGATAAATATAATGACTACGCGAACAAAGTGCTGGCGGAGTTAAAGAAAAACGGTATTCAGGCAACCGTCGATTCACGTGCGGAGAAGATTGGGTTTAAGATTCGTGAAACAAGACTGGCGCATGTTCCTTATATGCTTGTAGTCGGGCAGAAAGAGGAGGAACAGGGCGTGGTTGCTGTCCGCAGCCGGTATCTTGGTGATGAGGGGCAAAAACCGCTTGCTGCTTTTATTACATCAATCTGTGAGGAGATCCGCACAAAACAGATCCGGAAAATAGAAGAAAACGAAGCAAAGTAATAAGTGCTGCTAATAAGTATGAACTGCCGGAATAATCGGAAAATGCCCGGTTGCGGGAAGGCAAAAGGGAAAGAAAAAGGAGCTGGAAACTTAAAATAAGTTTCCGGCTCTTTTTTCTTTTTAGGTCGGCATGTGTACGGAAATGGCATTGATTTGCACCATCTGACTTACCCCACAGACAATGCGTTTGTCATGGGCGCAATCTTTAGTGCAAAAGTTTTAGAAAATTTTCCGCCGCCGGGGAGAGTGGCAGTGCGCCGTCACAGGCAGCAATCAGTTTGCGTTCCGGCAGCGGCTGATCCGTTTCAAGGACGATAAGCCCATCCGAATTGCCATGGGCAACACAGAAATCCGGGACAAAGGCGATACCAAGGCCGATGCGCGCAAAATCGATTAAAAGGTCGTTGCTGCTTAGTTCAACCGCAGGGGCAAGGTCGAGGGAGTGTTGCAAAAAGAGGTTATGTAAAAATGTGCTTGTTGTCGAAGGTTTCCCGAGCATCAGGATTGGGAGTTTTTGCAGATCTTTTAGGGAAATTTTTTTGCCCATAAGGGGGAAGTACTCCGGATTGGCGATAAAGACATCGAAAAAGCGTTTGACTTCGGTAAGTTTCATACCGTTTGTAAGAGCCGGGTTCGGCGAATTCGCGACAACAAGGTCTGCTTTACCTGCCTCAAGAAGCTCTGCACAGCGAAGTGAAGTGCCGTTGAGTACCCGAAGGTGAATCTTGGGATAAAGCCGGTGGAAACGGCTTAAATAGGGGAGAAGATAGTAGCGGCAGATGGTATCGGAAGCAGCAATGCGAAGCTGCGGGGTTCCGGTTTCGGTGCAGGAGAGCAGTTGGTTTTCCCCACGGTCGATCAGATGAATGGCGGGTTCAATATGTTTAAACAGGATCTCCCCTTCTTTTGTCAGGCTGACCCGTTTTGTGCTTCGGGTGAATAATGTCACATTAAGTCTTTTTTCCAGGACTTTGATGGACTGGCTGACAGCGGACTGCGAGATAAAGAGCTCTCCCGCCGCCTCGGAAAAGCTCAGTGTTCTCGCAACATGGTAAAAGACTTTGTACAGTTCATAATTAATATCCATAAAACCAAAACCCCCATTCCGCTTTAAGGATCATCACAGAACCGCATACAGGTATGCACTCGAGAGTACGGTCTGCAAAATCAGGAACCGGAAAACAGTCTGTGTATCGGACCAACCAGCATTTTTGCGCGCGTGGTCGTGCAGCGGCGTGCGTGTATTCTTTAAGATATGAATTTTTAAAAAGCGCAGCAGGGCGACCTTTACCAGTCCAATTCCGCCATCGATTAAGAAAACCAGGCAGAAGATAAGGAAGAGAAGCGGGCGGCCCGATTTAAGGGAGAGTAAGGCAAGTAGCAAGCCAATGGCACGCGATCCGGCATCCCCCATCAAAAGTTTGCTTGGCGAAGCGTTAAACCACAAATAGCCGAGCAGGCAGATTACCATAAGCAGGCAGAGCTGGCTGTAAGCCAAATTGTCAAGTGCCCCCCTAAACAAAACAAAGAAAGAGAGGAAGGAGATAATTGCCACGCTGCCACAGAGTCCGTCAACTCCGTCCGAACAGTTGGTGACATTGATCGAAACCCAGATCAGTACCATTGCGAGCAGGATGTACACAGCCTTTGGCAGTGTGAGTGTAAGACCTGCGAGCATAATGGTCATGTCTGAGCCGTTGAAATTGACATAGGAGAAGGCACAGACAAAAGCGATAACCAGGTCAATTAATCCCTTTTTGTATTCCCCCCAAGGTGTCCTGGAACTGTCGTCAAGATAACCGCTTAACATTGCGGCGGCCAGCATGATCAGGTAGATCAAAAGCTCTTTTTCAAATGGGATAAAAAGCAGGGCGGACAGGCAGAATACCAGGATGAAGACAAGCCCGGCACCACGGGGCTTGCCCTGTGAAAGGGCTCCGTTGACCGCGAAGGCACGTCCACCGTCGCGCGGCAAAATATTCTGCATTGTTTTCAGCAAAAAACAGGTTAGCAAAAAGGCCAGGATCAGCCCGAAAAAGGCAATCCATTTAGCGGCAGAATCAGGAAATAATAAGTACAGCATAAGAGCCTCCGTTCGTCCCTATGGATTTTTAGGCTTATACCCAAATTGGATATAATACATATCCTAAAATTGAATATACTACCGATCCAATTGGATATAATACTTATCCATAGGTTATGTTATGTTGTCTATTTTACTACAAAATCTTGGATTTGTATAGCGAGGATTTTCGTTTTTTCCTTTTTCAATATGGCAAAACAGGAAAAAAGGCTGGTGATTTATGGAATTTCCTGTGAAAGAAAATCTTAAAAAGCAGACAGAAAATCGTAAGATTTTTTATTTTGTCGTATCATTGCATATTGTGTCGGGGTATGCTATGATTAATTCCGGTTCGTTCCCGGATCTGTTTTCAGATATCATGGAAGATAATGCGTCTGCCTAAAAGCAGTATGGGAAACAGCAAAGGAAGTAGGGTGCGGGCTGATTTTATACATGGGGGTAAGGAAATGGAACAAAAAGAAACAGGAACAAAATTGGAAGGAAATGGGAAAAGATCGCGTGCGCAGGTTTTTTGCAATACCATGGCACGAGGGGGATTTTTAGCAGCAGTATTAATCTGGTGTGAGCTGGTTTTTCATGTCTGTGTATTTGGGAGTGTGGGTGGAAATCTGATTTTCCCAGTATTGTTTGCAGCTTCGGCAGGTTTTTTGCTATCCATATTTGGCACGGTGTTCCGCGGTCATATCAACAAAATTATCACAATTATATTTACAGTACTTGCTGCGCTCTGGTATTCAACGCAGACAGTTTACGAACATATTTTTAAGGCTTTTTTGTCCGTCAATTCAATTAAGGAGAATGGGGCGGATGCGGTCGGGGAGTTTTATATGCAGGCTCTAAAAGGGATCGTATCCCAGCTTTTCCCGATTTTTTTGTATTTCCTGCCGCTTATCCTGCTGCTTTTTTTGCTTAGGAACAGGAAACTTGGCTTCTGGCGTTCCGTCTGGGAAGCACCTTTGGTGCAGGCAGCGATGGCGTTGTTTTTTTATCTGGTGGCTGTTTTATCCCTGCGCATTCCGGGGAGGGAGGCTTTTACACCATATGATCTGTATTATAAAGATTTTGTAATGGATTTGTCCATGGAAAAACTTGGTGTGCTGACCTCTACTAGGAAGGATATTGCGCAGGTCTTTGGCGGGAAGCAGGATGATGCGCTTGACGATGTGGTGTTTATTGGTTTGGATGGGACACCGACCCCGGTGCCAACGGATGCACTTTCACAGGAACCAACTTTAACCATGGAACCGCCTGCCCCAACCACTATCCCGGACGAAAGATCTACTTTAACACTTACGCCAACACCGACTCTTACCCCGACACCAACCCCTGTTCCGGTGGATACTTCGCCAAATGTATTAAACATTGATTTCGGGACACTTGCGGAAAATGAGTCGAAGAAGACGATCAAGAACCTTCACAATTATATGGCAAATTCCGTGCCAACGAATAAAAATGAGTATACGGGTATGTTTGAGGGTTACAACCTGATTATGCTGACAGCGGAAGGCTACTCCCAGTGGGCAGTCAATGAGCAGATTACGCCAACACTCTACAAGATGGTACATGAGGGATTTTATTTTGAGAATTACTATACTCCGCTCTGGTGGACGAGCACAAGCGACGGGGAGTTTGTGGAATGCACCGGGTTGATTCCGACTGGGACGAATAGTTTTTACAAGACGGCAGACCATTATATGCCGCTCGGTTTTGGCTGGCAGTTCTCGCGTCTTGGCTACAGTGCCAGGGCATACCACAACCATTCCTACACGTATTATCACCGCGACGAAACACACCCTAATATGGGGTATGACTATAAGGGCGCGAAGGGCGGCGGGCTTGAGGTGAAACTGACCTGGCCGGAGTCCGACCTTGAGATGATGCAGGTTACTGTGCCGGAGTATATTGGCGATGAGAAATTCCATACCTATTATATGACGGTCAGCGGGCATATGGAGTATAACTGGGGCGGCAATTCCATGTCAGCGAAAAACCGCGACTATGTGAAAGATCTTGCACTTTGTGAGGAAGCCAAAGCGTACCTGGCAGCGCAGAAAGAGTTAGACCTAGCGCTTGAGTACCTGCTCGCACAGCTTGAGGAGGCGGGGGTCGCGGAACGGACAGTTATTGTGCTTTCCGGTGACCACTATCCGTATGGGATGGAAAAATCTTCGATTGATGACTTAGCGGGTCATGAGGTGGAGGAGAATTTTGAATTATACAAGAGCCATCTAATCC
>CAMWUU010000227.1 GCA_947177515.1 uncultured Lachnospiraceae bacterium | reverse complement strand
ACCCAGTACCCACCCACCAGGAAACAGTTTCTGTCCGCAAAGCTCCCAGAACCTGTTTCCGGCACTGTCCGGGGGCATACTGATTTTTAAGTTCCGTATGCCCCCTCCCAGTACCCATCCACTAGGAAACAGTTTCTGTCCGCAAAGCTCCCAGAACTAAAAATCTAGGTTTAAGAGAAGGTGGTTACGCGCACATTATATCATATCCCTGCTTTATTTGCCACTGCAAAATGAAATGCGGGTATTTATTTCGATATGGATTGACAAGGTGATGGATGGATATGGTATGCATAAATTAAATGAAAATCAGATGCTCATTCTGCTTGTAATCGGAGAGAAAACTAAGTATAATGGATTTGCAAAATGCTTTGTTGCCTGCTTTGTTCATTAGGAAAATAGAATAATATCTGCCTGTATGATGGCACAGTTCTAGCAGCCCCTGGTCTGGGAAGTGAGGAGGGAATCTGCAAAATTCCCTTCAAAAGGAGGAAACTGTTGGAAGTGAAGGTTCTATATGACGAAAATGAAAGTTATTTCGAAGTGTTTTATGTTTCATAATACACGAAATTAGAAGAGGAGGAAGAATATGGATATTTCAAATAAAAATGCGCAGGAGGAAGTGAAAAGGGTGCTGGACTTTCTTTGGGAGAACCGCGGGAGGAAAATAATCCTAGGCCAGCATACCCAGACAATGGAGCAGGCAGAACTTGCCTATATCCGGGAAGTAACAGGGGAATTGCCGGCACTGTGTGGGTTTGAGCTGTTGGCATACTCGCCGAATATCCGCTATAAGGAGTGTGGGGAGGCATGTCTTAAGGAGGTTTATGAAGCGGAAAATACACTGAAAAAGGCGTGGGAATGGGCAAAGATGGGGGGGCTTATCACTTTTACCTGGCATTGGTTTTCCCCGCTTTTTGGGAAGGACAAATCGTTTTTTACTGAGAATACCGATTTTAGCGCAGAGCTTGCCACAACACAGGGTACGCCGGAATATTATGCATTTTTATCGGACATGGATTATATGGCAGGACTGTTAAAACCATTCTGTGATGCACATATTCCGATTCTGTGGCGGCCGTTCCATGAAAATGAAGGTGCCTGGTTCTGGTGGGGCAACTGCAAAAAGGATGTGGTAAGAAAACTGTACCAGTTGATGTATGACCGTTATGTAAACCATTTTAAGTTGAATAACCTGATCTGGGTATTTAATTCTACAAATATAGAATGTTATCCGGGGGACGATGCGGCGGATATTATCAGCCGCGATCTGTACCCAAAGGCACATTGCCATACGGATCTTGCGAAGGAGTTTAGGGAACTTTTAGTGATCACAAAAGCAGAAAAACCATATGCAGTTGCGGAGATTGGTACGATCCCGGATGTGGAGGCGGTGATTCAAAACCATATTCCGTGGAGTTATTATATGACCTGGTCCAATGAATTTGGCAGGACAGACCACTATACCTCAAAAGAGGAGTTAAAGAAGGCTTACTCCTTTGAGAATGCGGTGACGCTGAGTCGATTACCAAAATTTTATTCGGTTAGGTGATACATAGGGGATTGGTCAGGCTTAAATGCCGGGGATGGGGCATCCGTTACAACTTTTTGATTCCTGCCTGCTGCAGCCAGCCTTGCAGCTTTTTCATGGGGAATCCGGTAAAAACAAAATTTTCTTCTGCCTGACCATGCCCATATATCGTTTCCTCGGCTTGTCCGTATATTGTTACCGAAGGAATAAAGAGAAGTATTTTGCTAACTGTATACCCCCTTATTTTTGATAATTTCAGCTCAATTTCTGTATAACTGTCCAAAAAAACTCTTTGGTTGGTCACATAGAGCATGGTGTTCCAGCATTGGTAGGTATGCCTTTCGAGATCCCGGTAAGATACGAGTCCCTGACCGATTCGGGATTCTCCGGGGTTAAGTTGAATGTTTGCCATAGGAAATTACCTCCAGTATATAGGATGGAAACTAGGAAGTGGTTGAAAATGGATTTATTTCTTTTCATTCCATTATAAATAATATTTGAGATTTTTACAAGTAGGGGAATCGTTAGAAGAAGACTTTGTTTGATCCAGCACATTGGAGTTTCAGCACCTAGAAAACTTTATCCTATGAGTTCCGCCCAAATTTTCGGTTTGTTTAAGGGGATTATATCATGTTTTGCTTGTTTTCAACCCCTTTGATTTTCTAATAAGGAAAAATTTAGAGATAAAAGGAAGGGGAAGAGCATTCCTGCTGCGATGTTATGGCTGTGGCGGGGGTGTTTTTCTTTGACTTGGCGAGGAGGGCAATATGCATTTTAAGAGTATTTTTCGCGGATGTTGGTCTGGGAAGGTGTATGTGGGAACAGCAGAGTGCATGGGTATTTGAACCACTGGTGCCAGAAGCAGAATGGAGTTTATTATGATTAAAGATGCATTGTTTAAAGTTGATACTTATATGAATGAAGTGATTCATAACGAAGAGATCCCTGGAGCATGTATTTCTGTTGGTCTTGGAAAAAACAATATTTTTCAAAAGTTTTATGGATACCAACAGTTAATGCCAGCTAAGATAAAAATGAGAATGGATACCGTTTTTGATCTGGCATCGCTGACAAAAGTAGTATCAACATGGCCGGGTGTAATGATGCTGATTCAAGACAGAAAAATATCTCTAAGTGATAGAATAGGGGATTTTTACAGATGTAAACTAAGTGAAAGCGTAAAGGCCATTTCTATTAAAAACTTATTAACACATACATCAGGCTTGTCAGAATCTACATTTTTAAGGCGATATGGTTATGATAAAGAAAGTATTCTGTTAAAACTTTTTTTAGAAAATACGGTATATCCAAGGGAAACACAGGTGGCTTATAGTAACAAGGGATTTTTTATATTAGGGGAAATTATTGAAACAGTTACCGGACAGGCATTGGATGATTATGTATCGAAAAGTATCTGGAAGCCATTAGGTATGAATCATACATGTTATAATCCAGCAGATTCTGATAATATCGCAGCAACCGAGTACATTAAAGAAAGAAAATTAATCAAAAAAGGAATAGTACATGATGAAAATGCAGAATTTATAGGGGGTGTTTCTGGCCATGCAGGAGTATTTTCTAATATTCATGATTTGACTTTATTCTGCCAAATGGTTGTGTCTAAAGATTCTGAGTTATTACAACAATCAATAATAGAAGAGTCATTTCAAAATTATACAAAGGGGATGAATGAAAACAGGGGATTGGCATGGAAATTAAATTATGATACTTCATATAGGAACTGCGTGGCAGAACATTTAGGCTATACTGGAACTGGCATTTGGATTGATCCGGTGGAAGGAATGTACGTAATTCTTCTTACAAATAGAGTACATCCAACAAGAGAAAATATAAATATACAAAATATAAGAAGGAATATAAAGCAACTTATTTTTGGAAAATAGGTTTCCCTAGAATGGAAAAAATGCAGGAATACAATGATTTCCTTGGAATCATGCCAGACCAGGTAGTGGAATATTTTGTTATCAAAGAGAAACGATTGACAGGAAAGCATATCAAAAGAAGATGAATCATGATAAATAGGAAAAGAAAGAAGTGATTTCAAATTAACGGATAATGCAGTTTGTGCCTCTTTCTCTGTTGGCACTTCCTGTTTCTATTATAGAATGTGTAGAGAAATTTAATGGAAAATTTCTGGAATTCCTTGTAGAACATGTTATAATACCATTAAACGATGATACTATTAATAATTTAATGGAGGAAATTTTCGATATGAGGGAAAAATGGAAAAGGCTTCGCATGGGTGCGGGTGTGACTTGTATCTGTATGTTTGTGCTGGGAATTGTTATGGTAATATGGCCGGGCATTTCCGTGTTGACAGCCTGTATGCTTTTGGGGGCTTTTTGTATTCTTGGCGGGCTTTATGAAGTGTTTCGTTATTTTAAGCTGGGGAATGCCGGCGTATTTTTCCGATATGATTTTTCGTCCGGTATCTTTAGTATATTGGCGGGAATTTTTCTGTTGCTGCATCCGCACGGAATTGCAATGCTTCTGCCAATTGCGGCGGGGCTTTATATCCTGACCCGAAGTATCCAGGATCTGCAAACGGCATTTGAAATGCGCAGATCCCATTATGGCAACTGGATTATTATCCTGCTGCTTGGAGTGGCCGACTTAGTCTTTGCACTTTTGCTCCTGTTTAATCCATTTGGCGGAGCCAAGGCCTTGACACTTTTTCTTGGTATTGCATTGATTGTAAACAGCCTGCGGAGCCTTTATCTGATTTACGGTATTTCGAGGGCTGTGAAAAATAGCAGAAACGATGATGTGATTGATGTGGAGTGGAAATCGCTTGACTGAAAAAGAATTTCTTAGAACAGTAGCAAAGTCGGGGGTATCGGAACATATTGTTTGGATACCCCTTAAAAGAAAGCAGGTTAAAAAGGATGGAGTACCGGATTGCAATATGTGATGACAGCCGCACGGATGCGGATTATGTTGCGGCGCTTGTAAAGGCGTGGGCGCTGGCGCAGGGGGTGGGGATTATACTGGAAAGCTTTTCTTCCGCGGAGAGCTTTCTTTTTTGTTACGAGGATAATATGAATTTTGATATCCTGTTGCTGGATATTGAAATGGGACGGATGAATGGTGTAGAACTTGCAAAGAAAATCCGATCGTTCAACCGTGAGATACAGATTATTTTTATTACGGGTTATAATGACTATATTGCAGATGGTTATGATGTGGAGGCACTGCACTATATTTTAAAGCCCGTAAAGAAGGATAAGCTGGAGTCCGTCCTTTTTCGGGCGCGGGAGAAGTTGAAGAAAAATGAAGCAGCACTGCTTTTCCAGTTACCGGATGGAGCCGTGAGGGTTCCACTGTATGAGATCCGCTTTATTGAGGTGCGCTCTAATTATGTTACACTCCATGCGGCACAGGAAGTTACCTTGAAAATGACACTGTCCGCGCTGGAAAAGGAATTGGACGACAGTTTTTTCCGGGTGGGGCGCTCGTATATTGTTAATATGCGTTATATCCGGAAAATTACGAAAACAGAAGCGTTTTTGGAAGGGGGAGAAACAGTTCCACTCTCAAGGGGATATTATGAGCCGCTCAATCGGGCGTTTATTCAATATTTTTAGATGTTTTTGTACATTTATCCGCCTGGAATATTTCATAATTTTTTACAGCAAAAGTCCGGACAGTGCGGGAAAGAAATCCTGGGAGTAAAACGGACAGGAGTTCTTTCCGTGTATACGCACTGGGAGGAACTTTTGCGGAACTAAAAATAGGAGAAAAATATGTCATTCTTTTCAAAACAGATCAACCAACGGATATCCGCATACCAGCAGGAACTGATCGCAACGCACTATGCGGAAGTGGAAAATATGTATAAGAAAATGAGGGGATGGCGGCATGACTACCGCAACCATATCCAGACGATGAAAGCGTATGCGGCAAAAGGGGATTGGGCAGCAATATGTGAATACTTGGAAAAACTCGACACAGATCTGTCCACAGTGGACACTGTAATCAAGACGGGCAATAAAATGACGGATGCCATTATGAACAGCAAAATATCCCTTGCACATGCCAAGAATATCCCCGTCAAAGCAAACGCGGACATCCCAGTGGCACTGACCATTTCCGAACTTGATTTGTGCGTGATAATCGGTAATCTGTTTGACAATGCGATTGAGGCTTCTCTTTTACTTCCAGAGGAAAAGCGGATGATCCGTGTGTATATGGATATGAAAAATACACAGCTTTATATGTCCTTCACTAATTTTACCGCCGTGGGAAAGCAAAAAAAGAGCGGGGGAATATTTAAGACAACCAAGGGGGAGGGGCATGGGTTTGGGCTGGTACGAATTGATGAGATTGTTGCCCGTTATGGTGGATATCTTTCACGCAACAGCGAAGAAGGGGCGTTTACAACGGAGATTTTGCTCCCGCAGAATATTTCGTAGGGAAGCAGATAAGAATAAACCATTCACTTCCCCTAAAGCGGTTTATTCCTCCAAAGTGCTCCACTCCCTTAAAGTGATTCACTTCTGATAAGCGTTGTAAAGTGTTGATGTGGATTATTTCTGATTCTTTTCAAGACACTCATTGATAATCAGT
>CAMWUU010000226.1 GCA_947177515.1 uncultured Lachnospiraceae bacterium | reverse complement strand
CTTTTTGATTGATTGGTGCATACGTTGGCCTCATTTCTTGAATTGGGTCATTCTATGCAAAAAACTATATAATTCCTCTACTATATTATCAGAAAGTCCTCTGTTTTACAATCGAAAAAAATCGTGGAGCACATTCGCGGGGCTTAAGTTTTTTTTAAAATTTGCCGATAAAAGCAAAAGACACAAAGAACAGATCGGGAAAACGGAGGAACAGACATGAGGATTGGTGCCACACCGGAAAATACCAATGCGGCGGCAAAGGCGGATGCTGCCACTTTGGTGGCAGGAAAAAACGGGCGGGGGGAGAAACTTTCCTACCGCGAGGGGCAGATCATTGAGGGGACAGTCACGGGGGTGGACGAAAAGGTTTCCATTGATTTTTCGGGGCGGAAATTAAGTTTTCCGAAAGAATCCGTGCCGGGTGCTGCAAAGGGGCAGGTGCGCCGATTTAAGGTGCTTAGTGCAGGCCGGGACGGCATCACATTAAAAGAGATCGGTACACAGGCAGCGGGGAGCCTTGGCAGTGGTGCCTCGTCAATTAAGGTGGATAATATGCGTATCCTGACGGCCTATGAGGAGAGGGAGGATGCGAAGGAGGAAGAGGAAGCAGAAGGGACCGGGCGTTTGACCGGGGAGGATTACGAAGAGCTTTGCAAGGAGAAATATACGCTTGAGGGCTTTAACTTGACAAGACTTGCGCGCGCGATTGAGCGCGTTAAAACGAACCGCCAGATAAGGCAGGAGGATGTTTCCCTACAGCAGGAAAAGAAAAAGCAGTGGAAGGACGATGTCCGGGAAATGGCGGAACGCGCATTAAATAATCACCCGCTGGCGGATTATCTGACAAGTCTTTTGGCGCAGGCGGATATCCCGGTAACCCAGGAGAAAATTGATGAGATTGCGGATGCGCTTACCCGGGGAACCCTGGCGGTGTCCGGATTAAAGGATGGAGCCAAGGCGTACCTGATTGGCAGCGGTCTTAAGCCCGATATCACCAATCTTTATAAAGCGGTACACAGCGGGGCGGGGAAGGAGCAGGCATTGCCGCAGGAGGTCTGGGACGAACTTGCCCCGGCGGCGGAGAAGGTGCTCTTAGAAGCAGGGCTTACAGCAGACACGCAGGGATTTGCGAATGCGCGCTGGCTGATGGAGCATGATCTGGCGCTGACTGCAGAAAACCTGATTTATAAACAGGAACTGGATGAGCTTTCTATGAATTTCCCTCCGGAACAGATACTTAAAGAGGCGGTAGATGCTGTGGCTGGGGGGGAGGATGCTGCTGACGCAGTGCTTGGGACGGAGCCGGGGCAGCTTTACAGGGAAGTCTTAGGGGAGCGTTACGCACAGGAATTCGCACAGATTTCGCCGGAAACAGTGGATGCCGCTGTGGCAAAACTGAAGACGGAAGGAAAGGATGCGGGGGAAGCCCTCTCGCTCTCCTTTTTAAAGCAGGTGCAGCAAATGCTTTTAGAGGGAGGGAGGAAGGATATCCCGATCGCAGATATCACAGCGAGAAGGCAGCTTGAGGAGATCCGCTACAAGCTGACAGCGCAGGTGGGCGGAAAACTTTTGAATCAGGGCATCCGTCTTGATACGGATGGATTGGAAAAAATTGTAAATGCACTGCGCGATGTGGAGAACGAATATTATAAGAACCTTTACCGTGAAGTCGGCGGCGATGCGTCGGATACGGGGAGCGTTGAACTTCTGCGTGCGGCGGATACAGCGGTTTCGCAGTTAAAGGCGGCTCCAGCCTATGTCCTGGGTGTGACGTTTTCTGTGCGCACCATCCAGAGCGTTGAAAGCCTGTCTGAGGCGGGCGGTCAGCTTACTGCCCAATTTGAGGGGGCGATGGAGCGCTATGAGGCTTTGATGACCAAGCCAAGGGCGGATATGGGCGATTCCATCCGCACAGCATTCCGCAATGTGGACGAAGTGTTAAGTGGCATGGGGCTTGAGGCAACACCGGAAAATAGCCGGGCGGTACGCATTATGGCGTACAGCCATATTGAGCTGACCCAGGAGAACCTGGATGAGATGAAACTCTATGATGCGAAGGTGCAGGAACTCCTTGGAAATTTAAATCCTGCGGCGTGTGCGAGCCTAGTTAAGAAGGGGATTAACCCGCTTGATATGCCGATTGATGAACTGAATGAACAGCTTTCAAAACTTCGCGAGGAGGAGGGTGCCACAACGGAGGAAAAGTACAGTAACTACCTTGTGATGCTTGACCAGAAAAAGGAACTTACCGCGCAGGAAAGGGAGTCCTATATCGGCATTTACCGATTGCTAAACCAGGTTACAAAGTCGGACGGCGCGGCTATCGGCGTGTTAGCGGCATCCGGGCGGGAAATCACGCTCTCAAACCTGCTCTCGGCGGTGCGCACCCGAAGGAAGGGCGGCGTGGATGCGTCGGTGGATGACGCATTTGGCGGAGTTTCGGCAAGTATGCAGGGAAAGAGCATTTCCGAGCAGATTGGGGCAGCATTCGCCTATGGGCAGAGTATGGCGAGGGCAGCAGAAGAAGAACTTACGCCAGAAAAGCTTGATGCGATCGGCGGGGCAGAAGCGGCAATGGAGATGACGGCGGAGGAGCTTTCCCGCGCGTTAAAAAATGCGGATAATCCGCAAGAGGCGGAACAGTTTTCGGCACAGAGGGCTGAGGAGATTGCAGGAACCATCGCGCAGAGCAGTGCGGAACAGACATTCCTCTCGCGCTTTTCCCAGGAAAGAAGCGTCCGCACCATCCGCGCGGCGCACCATATTCTTGGCAGTGCGAGCGTGCAGGGGCGCATCCAGGAACTTGCGGCTAAATATGGCACACAGGCAGAATTGTCGGAGATTGATTTGGATAAAATTTCCAGTTCAGGGAATCTTCAAAATATGGTTGAGGAATGGGCGGATTCTGCCGATAAAGTAATTGACACAGTATTCGGCAATTTCTCCCTAAGCGGTGCGGACAGTATGTTATTGCTTAGTTTGCAGGGTGCGGTAAGGCTGACAAGGAATCTTTCAAAGCAGGAGTTTTATGAGATTCCGGTAGCGGGGGAGAGCGGTTTTGTAAAGATGAACTTAACTGTGATGCATTCGGGCGGCGAAAACGGCAGCGTGTCCATCCATTTTAAGGCGGGGAGCACGGTGGAAGCGGACGGCGTGAAGGTTATGGAGGATGTGGAAATCACGCTGAAAGTGGAAGGACAGAGCTTAAATGGCTATGTTTCGACTGCTTCCAGACAGACGCTTGATTTGATGCAGCAGAAGGAAGAACAGATCAGACAGTCCCTGATGGAGCAGGGATTTGAAGTGAGCCGGTGGAATTACGGGCTTAAGACCAGGTCGGCGGAACCGGGCATTATGCAGGATGTACTGGGAGTACAAAGGGCGGTTGATGATAGCGCGGGGACGGGTATGACACGGACGGATAACTTGTACCTGGCGGCAAGAACAGTAATTAAGGTGGCAGTGGCATAAAGGGCGCTGCGGGCAGCAGAAAGGACAGGTATAAGTTATGAGGATCAATCACAATATTCCAGCATTAAAGGCAAACAATTCCTTAGGGAGGACGACGAGCGCACTCGATAAGAGTTTGGAGCGCCTCTCTTCGGGCTACCGCATTAACCGCGCGGCGGACGACGCTGCGGGTATGGCGATTTCACAGAAGATGAAGACCCAGATCAAGGGACTTGACCAGGCCAGCCGCAATGCAGCGGATGGCATTTCGGTTATCCAGATTGCAGAGGGTGCGCTCCAGGAAGTGGAGTCCATGGTGCAGCGTATGCGCGAACTTTCGGTACAGGCGGCTAACGGCACGAATACGGATTCTGACCGTCAGGCGATCCAGCAGGAGATCGACCAGTTAAATGAGGAGATTGACCGCATTTCCGTTGTAACCGAATATAATACGATGCCGCTGCTTGACGGCAATTTAAACTGCCAGTCCTACTCCAATGTTGATACCGTATCATTAATGTCGCTATCCGATACGGTGGATAAGGGGGATTATGCACTTACCGTAACGCAGGATGCAAGACAGGCAGTAATTGCGGGTATCCAGCTTGGTGCAAGCAAGGATGAGGTTATTGAAGTTTCAGGTACAATTAATATCAACGGCTGCGCAATTGAAGTGCATGCAGGTGAAACCGTGGGCGCACTTTATTCGGAGATCCGTGCGACCTGCGATAAAATGAACATAACAGCATTTATTGGAAGCGCTGGTGCGGATCCGGACGACGATGAGGCAATTGCGGGCTACACGCAGGAGAGCATTGAGGATGGCGGGGAATTGATCTTAGTAAGCAAGGGGTACGGTTCGGACGAATCCATTGAGATTTACTGTGACAATGAGGAACTTCGCGACTGGCTTGGTTTTGGGGATGGCAGAGGCGTTAAGGCGCAAGGTGTGGATGCGAAAGCAACGATTGGCGAGGAAGGCTACAGCCGGACAGCAACGGTTTCCGGTTCTGGCAATATCCTGACCGTAACCGACTTAAACGGGTTTGAGATGAAGTTTGAAGTTGCGCCGGGGACATCGGGATCTAGTTTTACAGATGCCAGTGTGGATGGCACGGAGGCCAGTGTGGATGATACTGGCGAGGAGGTCGAGGTGATTGTTACGGTGCTTTCTGCAGGCCCAATGGATTTGCAGATCGGCGCGAACGAGGGTCAGATGATGGAGGTACGAGTGCCGGAGGTAAGCACAAAGACGCTTGGTGTTGATATGGTCAATGTCGGCACGCAGGACGGGGCACGCAAGGCGATTGAACAGTGTGACGTGGCGATTGATATGGTATCCGCTATCCGCGCGAAACTTGGTGCCTATGAAAACCGTCTTGACCATGCGATTGCAAACTTAAAGGTTTCCTCCGAGAATATCACGGAAGCACTCTCGCGTATTGAGGACACGGATATGGCGGAGGAGATGACCACTTACACCCAGAAGAATGTACTTTCGCAGGCCGGCACCTCCATGCTCGCCCAGGCAAACGAAAGACCTCAAACCATCCTATCCCTGCTCCAATAAAGTAATGAAAAATTTATACAGGCTCAAGATTGGAGCAGATTGCTCCAATAAAGTAATGAAAAATTGAAGCAGACCCAAGATTGGAGCAGATTGCCCCAATAAAGTAATGAAAAATTGATGCAGGTTCAAGATTGGAGCAGATTGCTCTAATAAAGTATAAGAGGACTCAACCATATTTTCGGAATGAGTCCTTTTATGCCCCAAGGACAATTGGATAGGGGAAAGAGAGGTTTATATGGACAGGGAACGCTTAAAGGAATTCACCTTCCGGGTTTCGCAGGCTTCGCGCACGGAGCTGATTGTTATTATGTATGATGTGATACTTTCAGACACAAAAGTAGCGAGGCAAGCTCTTGTAGAAGGGGATGTCGCAGGTTATAGGAGCGAGTTAAAACATGCGCAGCGCTTTTTAAGCGAGCTGATGGGGGCGCTTGATTATCAGTACGATATTTCGTATGAGTTATTAAGCCTTTATTCTTTTGCCAATAAATCCCTGATACGTGCGTCGGTAAGCCGGGATCCGGCTTTGCTTGATGCGGTGGACAAGGTGGTTACAGGCCTACGGGCATCGTTTCGGGAGATTGCCGCACAGGATACGGATGGACCGATTATGCGCAACACCGAACAGGTTTATGCGGGATTAACCTATGGAAAAGGTTGCCTGAATGAATCCTCCCTTGACCCGAACGGGACAAAAAGGGGATTTATGGCATAAATGTAAGAAATAAATAGAAAATTATGGAAAAATAATGGATTGGTGCCAGAAAGTTGAAAAAAAGCACTTTCACACTCCTTATGGATGCAGTATCACAGGCAGGCCTGTGATACTGGTGGGTATAAAGATGGGAAACAAAAAAAGAATGTTATTGCAGCAGGTATTCTGGGGGGGATTGACCGCAGTTTCCCTGCTTGTTATGTTTGTGGTGGTAAAATTGGCAGTGGGTGGGGAATCCGGACAACCAGCGGGGAATCACCGCCCGTATACTGCGGCAACTGATTCCTTTTTGGCAGGCTTTAACGGGATCACAAGATTAGCCAAAGTACCGGATCAACGTACTTTGGAGTTAGGCAACGGCATTTTAAAGCCGGATCATAATGAGGAT
>CAMWUU010000225.1 GCA_947177515.1 uncultured Lachnospiraceae bacterium | reverse complement strand
GAACTAGCCTTCGCCTTCCTCGCCCAGAAAAATGTAATTGACATTCTCTTTTCCGGCTCACAGGAATACAAACTCGCTGACCAGATTGAACAAGCCATCCGCAGGCTGGTCTTTGAAATCCATCCGGAATATATCGGAAATATTTCCTTCCACTTAAAACTCTCCTATCGGGTGAAAGGCATTTATTACGCCTTTTGCGATAACTTGGATCAATTTGAACCCGGAATCCTCATTGAGGAATTATGCCGGATATCCGACAATAAAAAATGAAAAAATACTTGACTCTAACGTTACGTTATAGTTTATGATGGGACTTACGGATAAGAAAACAACAATGGCGGAGGAAAACAAACAATGGAACACAAACCAAAATTAAAAACTGTACACGAAGTCAGCAAACTAACCGGGGTGAGCGTGCGCACGCTGCACCACTATGACGCAATCGGGCTATTAAAGCCAAGTGAAATAACAGGGGCAGGATACCGGCTATATGACGATACAGCACTGTTACGCCTGCAAAATATACTGTTGTTCCGCGAACTGAAATTTCCATTAAAGGAAATCGGACGGATCCTCGATTCCTCGGACTTTGACCAAAACGAAGCGCTCTCGCAGCAGATCGCCCTCCTAACATTAGAGTACGAGCGCCTTAGCCATCTTATCCGCTTTGCAAAAAAAATTCAAGAAAAAGAGGTGGTTACAATGGAATTCCATGTTTTTGACCGAAGCGAGATCGAAAAATATAAGGAAGAAGCTTCCAGACGATGGGGCGATACCAAAGAGTACAAAGAATTTTTAGAACGGGAAGGGGAAGGACTTGACGCGGCAAAAAGCAGCAGGGAACTGTTAGCGCTTTTTACCGAAATCGGGGCGCAAAAAAACCTGCTGCCCGCTGATACCGCCGTGCAGGAAAAAATCAGAAAACTGCAACAATTTATCACAACAAACTATTACACTTGCAGCAAAGAGATTCTGTCCGGTCTTGGACAAATGTATATACAGGACGAACGTTTCCGGCAGACAATCGACCAGGCCGGAGGCGAAGGTACAGCGACTTTTGTCGGAAAAGCAATCTCCATTTACTGCAACATGAAAGATGCATAAGGCAGGATGAAAGAAATTGTCAATTACTTATCCCACTTTGACAATTTTCTCTCAAACCGGTCTTTTCCTGTATCCGCAGGCACCCTGGTTGGATAATTCCCATCAAAACAGGCACTGCAATACCCCCCATAAAAGATTAACTCCCCGAGTTTTTCCACTGGCAGATATCCAAGGCTGTTAGCCCCAATTATTGCTGCTGTTTCCTCCACATTATGATGGCAGGCAACCAAATGTTCCCTCGAATCGATATCTGTCCCATAGTAGCAGGGATTTAAGAAAGGCGGCGAGGAGATGCGCATATGCACCTCCTTCGCACCTGCCTCCTGTAAAAGTTTTACAATTCGTCCACTCGTTGTCCCACGCACAATGGAATCATCTACCAGCACCACCCTTTTACCCTCTACACTTTCTTTTATGGCGCTCAACTTAATCCGCACCTGGTCAAGCCTCCCACTCTGCTTTGGAGAAATAAACGTCCTCCCAATATATTTATTCTTTATCAGTCCAATCCCATAAGGAATCCCGGACTCCATACTAAAGCCCAGCGCAGCATCAAGCCCCGAATCCGGCACGCCGACCACAATATCCGCCTTAGCTGGGTGCTCTTTTGCAAGAATCCTCCCCGCACGCATCCTGGCCGCGTGTACGGACACCCCATCGATAACAGAATCCGGTCTTGCAAAATAAATATACTCAAAAATACAGAGTTTTCTCTTCTGCTCCCCACAATGTTCCTCCCTAGAAATCATTCCATCTTTCGAGAATACCAATATCTCCCCAGGTCTTACATCACGCACAAACTCCGCCCCAATTGCCTTTAGCGCGCAGCTCTCCGAAGCAACAGCATACATCCCCTCCGGCGTTTTTCCGTAACAAAGCGGCCTAAATCCATATGGGTCACGCGCACAGATTAATTTTTGTGGCGACATCAGCACAAGGGAATATGCGCCGCAAAGGGAATTCATAGCCGCACTTAGCGCCTCCTCAATCGATGGGGTTTTCAACCTCTCTCTTGTCACAATATAGGCGATAATCTCCGTATCACTTGTGGTGTGAAAAATCGCACCGGAAAGTTCCAATATGCTCCTTAGTTCCGCCGCATTCGCAAGGTTGCCATTATGTGCAACCGCCATCCTGCCTTTTTGATGATTAACTTCTATCGGCTGGCAGTTGCCCCGGTTCGTCGCCCCCGTCGTCCCATAGCGCACATGCCCCACCGCCATCCTGCCTTTTGGCAGGCGTAAGAGTACCTCCTCAGAAAACACCTCACCTATCAGCCCCAGATCCTTGTATGAAGAAAATACCCCATCATCATTGACCACAATCCCACAACTCTCCTGCCCCCGGTGCTGCAGCGCATACAGCCCATAATATACCTCCCGCGCCACATCCATATCCTTAGTACTTATGACCCCGAACACTCCGCACTCCTCATGCAGCCCCATAATGCCTCCTATCAATCCATTTGCGCCCTAGACAGCAGACTCACATCCACCAAAGTATCCCTGCAACTGCCTCTGAGCAAAATTTATCTCACACCAAAGAGCAGATCCCCGTAAGTCGGGAACGGCCATCCATCCTTTGCGGTCAGTGTTTCTGCCTCATCGCACGCCGCCCTCAGTTGTGCCATCTTAGGCAAAATCTCATCGCGGATAAAATACGACTGTGCAATCACAATATCACCCTCATTATTGCTGCATGTGATATCCGCAATCTTTGCCGTAAGCACAGCTAGTTCCTCTGCTTTTACTGCAATCGTATCAGTAAGTCCTGACAGCCGCTCTACCAACGCACTCTCATAGCCACAGGCGAGTTTTTGATTCAGTGCCTTTTTCGCCGCAGCCGCCTTCGCCAGCTTATAAGCATAGTCCTCCACCGCTGGTGCAATCTGCGTCCTAGCCATATCCACCATGGTATTCGCCTCAATCTGCACGCTCTTGCAATAATTCTCAAGCATAATATCACAGCGCGATTTCAATTCCGCTTCAGAAAATACGCCGTGTCCGGTCAGCATCCGGACATTTTTCGGATCAAGCAGATGCGGCATACAATCCGGTGTCGTGCGGTAATTCAGCAGACCGCGCTTCTTTGTTGCCTCCTCAATCCAGGTATCATCATAACCGTTCCCGTTAAAAATAATGCGCTTATGGTCGCTTATGGTCTTGTGGATCATCCCCTGGAGCGCGCTCTCAAAATCCGTCGCCCCTTCCAGACGGTCAGCGTATATCTTAAGGCTCTCAGCAACCGCGCTATTTAACATAATATTTGCGCAGGCAATACTGTTTGAAGAGCCAAGCATACGGAACTCAAACTTATTGCCGGTAAATGCAAACGGGGAGGTGCGGTTGCGGTCGGTCGTGTCACGATTAAACTTTGGCAATACATCAACTCCCAGCTTCATCTGTGTTTTCTGTGCACCACTGTATGGTTCCCCGGTTTCAATCGCTTTGAGCACCGCATTTAACTCGTCGCCTAAAAATACCGATACCACGGCAGGCGGTGCCTCATTCGCACCAAGCCGGTGGTCGTTGCCCGCCGTCGCCACCGAAATGCGCAGCAGATCCTGGTAATCATCCACCGCCTTTAGTACCGCGCACAAAAACAAAAGAAACTGTGCATTCTCATAAGGCGTTTCACCAGGGGAAAGCAGGTTCACTCCGGTATCCGTGGAAATGGACCAGTTATTATGCTTACCGCTTCCATTCACCCCCGCAAATGGCTTTTCATGCAGCAGGCAGACCAGACCATGCTTTGCTGCCACTTTCTGCATAATTTCCATTGTCAACTGATTGTGGTCCGTTGCAATATTAGTTGTTGTATATATCGGAGCCAGTTCATGCTGTGCCGGCGCAACCTCGTTATGTTCCGTCTTCGCAAGGATTCCCAGTTTCCAGAGTTCCTCGTTCAACTCCTCCATATAAGCCGCCACCCTTGGCTTAATCACACCAAAATAATGATCGTCCATTTCCTGCCCCTTCGGGGATTTCGCGCCAAACAATGTCCTTCCGGTAAAGCGCAGGTCAGGGCGTGCATCATACATCTCCTTTGTAACCAGGAAATATTCCTGTTCCGGTCCCACCAAAGTGCGCACACATTTCACCGTATCATTGCCAAAGAGCCGCAGAATGCGCAGCGCCTGCTTATTCAACGCTTCCATCGAGCGCAGCAGCGGGGTTTTCTTATCCAGTGCCTCCCCACCGTAGGAACAAAAAGCAGTCGGGATGCAGAGAGTCTTTCCCTTGATAAATGCATAGGAAGTCGGATCCCACGCTGTATAGCCCCTCGCCTCAAACGTTGCGCGCAATCCTCCGGATGGGAAAGAAGAAGCATCCGGCTCCCCTTTGATCAGTTCCTTGCCCGAAAACTCCATAATTACGCCCCCATCCGGCGAAGGAGTAATAAAACTGTCATGCTTTTCCGCCGTCACACCGGTCAGCGGCTGGAACCAGTGGGTGTAATGCGTTGCGCCGTGCGCTACCGCCCAATCCTTCATCGCCGCCGCCACCGCATTGGCCAGACTAAGATCAAGCGGCACGCCCTCGTCAATCGTCTTTTTCAGGGATCCATACACTTTCGCGGACAAATTTGCCTTCATTACACGATCGTCAAACACCATGCACCCAAAATAATCCGATACTTTTTCCATCCTCTTCCCTCTCTTTCTGCCGCGCAAGCGGCATAATACCCCTTTTTACAAAATAAAAACAAAGGCATCTTTTCTGTAAAATTTTTACATAAAAAGACCCCTTTGCCTTTCATTTCCGTTCGCGCCCCAGCGCATAAAAAAGGGTGCTTTAAACCTGTGGTTCAAAGACACCCTTGCCTCTTACGCTCTGTATTATGCACCAGGAATTCCGATTTGTCAAGCCCCGAATTTAAAATTTTTTCATATCGTGCAAAGCCAATCCCCATCCTGCCTTTGCCTACCTTATGGCATTTTCACATTTTAAGCCGTCCGGATTCTTCCTCTGCCAGTTCCATGCATCCCTGCACATATCCACAATATCATACTTTGCCTTAAAGCCAAGCTCCCGCTCCGCTTTTGACGGGTCGGAATAGCTGACCGCCACATCCCCCGCACGTCTTGGCTTTATTACATAAGGCACTTTCAGCCCATTCGCCTCCTCGAATGCCCTCACCACCTCAAGCACGGAATATCCCCTGCCCGTACCAAGATTGTAAACCGCCAGCCCGCATTTTTCCTCAATCGCTTTAAGCGCCTTCACATGCCCGCAGGCTAAATCAACCACATGGATATAATCCCTTATCCCCGTGCCATCCGGCGTGTCATAATCATCCCCGTAAACGCTCAGTTCCTCCCTGCGTCCAACCGCCACCTGCGTTATATATGGCATCAGATTATTCGGGATCCCATTTGGATCCTCCCCAATCAACCCACTCCTATGCGCCCCCAGCGGGTTAAAGTACCGCAAAAGTACTATATTATATTCTGGATCCGCTGTATGCATATCCATCAAAATCTGTTCCAACATACTCTTTGTCCAGCCATACGGGTTTGTGCACTGCCCTTTCGGACACTCCTCCGTCACCGGGATTACTGCCGGGTCACCGTACACCGAGGCCGAGGAAGAAAAAATCAGGTTCTTGCACCCATATCCGCGCAAAACATCAAGTAAAACCAATGTCCCATTGATATTATTGTCATAATAGGCAAGCGGGATGCGGATGGACTCATTCGGGGATTTCAATCCTGCAAAATGGATGCAGCAGTCAAAATGCTGCCCGGTTTCTTCCAAAAAACTGCCCATAACCTTCCCAAGCCCCTCCCGATCGCGGATATCAACCTGATAAAAGGGAACCTTTTTCCCGGTAATTTCCTCAACACGCTCCAGCGATTTCTCACAGGAATTTGACAGATTATCAATTACCACCACACGATGGCCACTTTCAAGCAGTTCTATCACTGTATGGGAACCAATATACCCAGCCACGACCGTTACCAATATATTCATAATTAAATTCTCCTTAAACCTTATTTTGGTTTCGCTTTCCTTTTTAGGAATGAAAACATTTTTT
>CAMWUU010000224.1 GCA_947177515.1 uncultured Lachnospiraceae bacterium | reverse complement strand
CTTCCTACCACGCCGTTTCCACTCCCCCTCCCTTACTCCGCCGCCTTAAAATTATACACCGGCTTCACCCTCTCCACAATTTCCACCGTCGGCCCGATCTGCGCGACAATCTCCTCCATGCTTTTGTATGCCATTGGCGATTCGTCGAGCGTATCCAGCAGGACGCAGGTACTGTAAATTCCTTCCATCTGCGCGCGGTACTGCTCCATCGAAAGTGTGCCAAAGGCTTTCTTGCGGCTCATCAGCCGACCCGCCCCATGGGGTGCGGAACAGTTCCACTCCTTATTCCCCCTTCCGATACAGATCAGGCTTCCGTCCCGCATATTAATTGGGATAAGCAGCTTTTCTCCCTCCTTTGCAGAAACCGAACCCTTCCTTAAGATCATTTCTTTAGTGTCAATATAATTGTGGATGGTTGTAAATTCCTCCACCCGCGTAAAACCCATACCGGATAAAATTACATCCATCATTGCCCTTCGGTTAAGTACCGCAAATTTCTGGACTATGCGCATATCATAAAGGTAATCCTCAAAAAGTTTCCCCTCCACATAGACCAGCTCCTTTGGCATCCCGATTTTATGCTCTTTTTTCAGCGCGCGGATGCTAGATTCAATCTCTTTAAAACGTCCCTCTGCCTTCAGCCGCTCTATCTGCTCTGCAATTTGATGGCGCGCACCTCCCCAGAGCGCCTGCCGCCCCTGTTCCTGGTAGTATTCCGCCACCTCACAGCCAAGATGGCGGCTCCCGGAGTGCACCACCAAGTACAGGCTCCCGTCCCCGCCCCGGTCAACCTCAATAAAATGGTTGCCGCCGCCTAGCGTCCCAATGCTTTTTTCTGCGCGATCCAGATGGACATACGAAGCACAGCGCAGGGCGCTTAAATCAATCTCTTTATTCAGGGCATGAGGGACTTCTCTTACCTCCCGCCCACATGGGATTTCCCGGCGGATTAGCGCGTCAAGCTTTGCAAAATCGATCTCCCCCTGTGCGATTTTCACAGTTTCCATGCCACAGCCAATATCAACGCCGACCATGCCCGGAACAACCTTATCCGTAATTGTCATGGTGGTGCCGATTGTGCATCCCTTTCCGGCATGGACATCCGGCATAATGCGGATTTTGCTCCCACCAAATGCCTCCTGGTTGCAGACCGCAAGAATCTGCTCCCTGGCCTGCTCCTCTAGTTCCTCACAATAACAAATGGCACGATTATATTTCCCTACAATTTCTATCATAAATCCTCCTTCCTTAAAACCGCTCCCAAATAATAGTATCACATTACCCAAAAAGTACATCACCCACCAGATTTTGCTTCCCCCCTACAGTTACAGATTACCAGATCCGGATTTTTTTATCACGGAAAAAAAGGTGCGAACGGATAATATGCATATTATGCATATTAATACAATAAAAAAAGCCCCTGGCTTTCCTTCCAGAAGCTTTCCTTCATAATTTTAATCCCGCGGCAAATCTTCCTCCCCGCCTTCCTCTAAAAAACCGGTCAGGACGGACTGGTCTTTCAGTCTTTTTCTTATAAGCCCCACAAAATGTTCCGGTTCCACCACCCGCAAAAATGGCCCAAATGAAAGCACGCGGATTACCAGTTCCGTTTCATCTTCCCGATTATATACTACCCTTACCCGGTAACGCTTCCCGCAAATATGTTCTGCCCTCTTCTCAAAATGCGCAAAATGAAGCAATGCCCGCTCCAGGGTATTGCGCCCGTCATACAATTCAAAGACGACGCTTTCCTTCTCAAAAACTGGCTTTCCCTTATGGTTCTTCGCCCATTCCCAGATTTCTGTCCCCGGCTCGACATACTTGATCGAACGGATTTTGGCTAGGTTTATAATCCGCCCATAATGGCAGCCCGAAGTGACCAGCCGGAATTTATCGTCTTTTTCGGAATATTCCAGATACTCCGGCACCACGTCCATATGGGTGGTTGTCCCCCGTCGGTTCGCTACATCCATGGCAAGTGGGCGGTGCTCACGGATTGCATGGAGCAGGAAGCGGAAATGCTGTATGTAGGTTTCCTCCCCATATGGATCACCATCCGCGTATTGATCAAACACACAGAGATCTTCAGGGACAAAAAGAGGTTCAATTCCCTCAAGCCCTTCTAACCCACATTCAAAAAGCTGTATCCTTGGGTCAAGGAAGATCGCTTTTAACCACCGCTTTTGCAGCAGGCTAAGCGGCATGTCGGGCACATGCCCTAACCTCGATCTCCCATCCGGTGAAAGGAACGGCCAGCGCCCGGAAAAAAGTGCTGGTTCCACAGTCAGGACACTTTCCAAAAAAGCCTGCTCCCTTATAATCTCCCGCACCCTCTCCCTTGTAACCGGGTGTCCTGACGCTTCCTTTAATATTTTTGCAACCGTATTATAATATGCACCATACCACTCACGAAACATCTTCTTTCCCGTCCTTTATTATCCCATACATTTGGTACATTGCCTTAAGATCATACTGAAAACGTCTGGCAAGCTTCTTATTTGAAAACCGTATACTCTCAATCCGTCCAAGAAAAGTCCGGATCCACGGTACCAATTCACTGGAATCATATACTTCCGCTATAAAGCGGCTTCTGTGCGCATCCATCTTTTCCACCCGCCCGCAGCGCTTCTCCCGCATAAGACGGTCATGGATGTATTCCTGGCCGGTATCGTAACGTATGATAAATTCTACCCGCTCAAGACCAGGCTGCCCTGCCTCCCCGCCATTCCCCGTTATCCCCCGCGTACTAACCCCCCATATATTCTGCTGCATCCGGTCAAGCATATCGCGCAGATGGTCAAATTCCTCACAGCACTCCCCTTCCTGAACGCAGAGAATCCGGTCAAGCCGAAATGCTGATGGATATCCTTTGTAGTCCGCCATCAGATACTGCCGCCCGCCCTGCACACTGATAAAAATACGCAGCGGAACCACCTGTTTTTTTATTATTTCCCCGGCGCACTGCCCCATAAGGGAAAGTTCCACTCCCCGTTTCTGCCGCATTGCATTAAAGAGGGCGCAAAGAATACCACAGTCAAGCGCCTGCGTAATATAATGATGTTTAAATGCAAAATGTCCCCCGCCTGCCGGGAGTTTATCAAGCAGATAGGAACCGATCACACCGCAGGGGGCAATTTCCGAAAAAAAATCCAGCAAATCTACGCTTGGCAGCTTTATCATCTCCCCCCTCCTGTAAAGAAGGGTTTTCCCCTGCTTTTCTGTTAAAATAAGCCCCTCCTGCCCATACTCTTTTAGCTTTTTGCGAACGGTGGAAGCATCAAAGGTTTCCCTTTCGCTTACATCCGCCAGATAGGTATCGAGTTTTTCCATAATCTGATTAAGCGGAAATGCTATCCCGCCAGCATCTAAAATATCAAAAAGCAGGAAATGCAGTGTGATATCCCCATCCGTAAAGCTTTTTGCCTTCCACGCTTTATAGAGCGGATTATGGCGAACAAGACGGCTGTCAATGGCAATAAAAACGTTTTTTCCCAAAACAGTCTGCCGGAATCCCATATAATCGCCAAGCCAGCTTTCCAGCCGCCGCCTTTCATCGTCGTAGGAGCGTGCGCTTTTTTTGTCATACTCCCCCCGGCTCTTAAACCCACCGATATAAAAATCCCTCATATAATCACGGATACGCCCGAAATTTTTAATTAGTTCGTTATAAGACATAAGATACTCCCCCGGATTCCCTTCCCTTTCTCCCCATTATTATATTACAGGAAACTACTCCTGACAAGGCATTCTTTTTCCTTAGAACCTTTCCAAAATCCAGTGGGTAATGTGCCGCGCACATTGACTTTCCCTATTTCAAATGGTATCATTACAGCAGGAGAATCATTCCAATCGGGTATATGCCCCACGGGGACAACCCCCATCAAACAATCGGTGACAGGAGGGATAAGTTTATGCATTATCGGGAACTGGGAAAAACTGGGCTGCTGGTTAGTGAAATCGGTCTTGGTGCGGAATGGCTTGAACGCCATGACTACGATGAATGCAAGGCCATCATTGACCGGGCGCAGGAACTTGGCATCAATATCTTAGACTGCTGGATGTCCGAGCCAGCCGTGCGCACAAAAATCGGGAAAGCGATTGCCGGCCACAGGGAAAAATGGTATATCCAGGGACATATCGGCTCCACCTGGCAGGGCGGCCAGTATGTCCGCACACGGGATGTAGAAAAATGTAAGGAAGCATTTGAGGATCTGCTTTCCCGGCTTCAGACCGACTATATTGACCTTGGCATGATCCATTTTGTCGACCAGGAAGAAGACTTTGTGGCGGTCATGGAAGGTGCCTATATGGAATATGTAAAAGATTTGAAAAAGAGCGGGAAAATCCGCCATATCGGTATGAGTACCCACAATCCCGATATGGCGGTAAAGGCCGTGGAAAGCGGTATTGTCGAGATGTTGCTTTTTAGCATTAACCCCGCGTTTGACATGCTGCCTCCTACGGATAATATTGACCATTATTTTGCCGATCACTATGAAGAGGGGCTTGGCGGGATTGACCCAGCCAGGAAACGGCTTTACCGGCTGTGCGAACAGCATGGTGTGGGGCTTACGGTGATGAAACCCTATGCGGGCGGGCGGCTGTTCGATGAAAAGCGCTCCCCTTTTGGCGTGGCACTCACCCCAATTCAGTGTATCCACTATTGCCTGACCCGCCCTGCGGTATCCTCCGTCCTGGCTGGGTATGATACCCTGGAACATGTGGATGCGGCAGTCGCTTACGAGAATGCCACGGAGGATGAAAAGGACTATGCCACCACCCTAAGTCTTGCCCCTTACCATACATTCGGACAGGGGGAATGTACTTATTGCGGGCATTGCAAACCCTGCCCGGTAAATATTGATATTGCGCTGGTCAACAAATACTACGACTTAGCCTCCATGCAGGACGAAACCCCTTCTTCCATAAAGTCCCATTACTTTGACCTTGCACATCATGCGGACGAATGCATTGGCTGCCACGCCTGCGAAACACGCTGTCCTTTCGGAGTAAAGATCGCTGACCGCATGGAACAAACTGCTGCTTATTTTGGACACAGCAGCAAAACTCCACTTATTTATACTGACGATCACTAAAACTTGCCAAGCAACCCAACTGCAGGCCATCAGCCAGGTACTTTCCCAGAGGTTTTACTGTAAATCCTGATGGTCTGCAGTATAAGCTTCCCAGCATCCTTTTGTATAAGTTTCATCCACCATATCCGCAATGCCCGCTAACAGCATTACAATCCCCTGCACCTTGTGCGGCTGTACAATATAGACACCTTTCCCCGCGCCGGATGCAGTATCCTCCACAATCAGATCCGCCGTTAACAAGGGTTTCATATGGTGGTATGCCTGGCCGGTTGAATGAAGATTACATTCCGCTACTAACTCCGCCACCGTCCGCGGTTTTTTCAGGATGGCGAGCAGTATATTCAGCCGGTCGCCGTTCCCGATGCAGGCAAGCACTTTTTGGGCGGTATGGTTTTCAATAAGGGCAAGTAGCCCCGCAACATCCACCTGATGGCGAATCCAGTTTGACTGCCTCCCCCCGGACGAGAATACACCCATATAGTTGATTAGCCCATTCAGTCCCCTCCCATCCGCCAGCTTGCAAAGCTCCTCCATCTGGTCTGCAAGCTGGTGGTTTGGATGCATATCACGGATGATCTCAACCTTATTTGGATGCTGCAAAGCTCCCTCCCTCTCCCCTTTACTCCCAGTACCCTCTTCCCCCGATAACTGTGCCTTAGGTTGCGGCGTTTCATTCTTTTTAACCAGTTCTTTAAGCAGTTCCTTCACCTGCCCGAGTTCCTTTTGCAGGCTGTCAATTTCTTTCCCATAATCCCTGTCCATAATAATCTCCTTCCTGTACCCTCTTTTAGAAGTACAAAAAAACATCCTGTAGTTACGCGATTACGATATATCGTAACTACAGGATATCATAAGATTTTTATTATGTCAATACGTAATTACGTAAAAACATAATATTATATCTCCCCCAAAAGTTCCCATTCAATTTCCTTTGGCTTTTCGACAAACCATTTTGCACCATGCCCAAGCAAAAACTCCTTGTCCCGAAAGCCCCAGGTAACGGAAATACAGGCAATTCCCGCATTTTTTGCTGTTTCGATATCCACATCGGAATCCCCGATATAGACC
>CAMWUU010000223.1 GCA_947177515.1 uncultured Lachnospiraceae bacterium | reverse complement strand
GTCCTTTTTCGGAGAAGGTATTTTTGTTACTTATGGGGTGTAGCAAAAACTATATATAATGTATTGGGGTTTACGGTTGTTATTATAACACAGGGAAAAGAAAAAGTGTTCACAAACATGATATAATTTTACTCTCCTTTTTCGTCATTTTCACGGATTTTTTTTAGAAACCGCCTTTTTTCCGGGTATGTTTTATACAAAAAACCACAAAAAAACCGGTCTTATGTTGGAAAGACCGGTTTTTACAATTTTTTGTCCAAATATTTTATAATATGCTACGGCATATATTCTTCCAGTTCCTCGTATTTTGAATCATCCTCCTGCGGATTATTATCCCCTGTACCATCGCCCTTTGGGTCATGCTGGTCAAAGAGCGCCTCAAACTCCTCGCGCCCAATGCGCTCTTTTTCAATAAGCAGCGCAGCACAGGCATGCAGGATATCCATGTGTTCCGTAAGAATCCGTTTCGCCTGCTCATAGCACCCATCAATAATCTCCCGCACTTCCCCGTCAATCACGCCCGCCACAGCCTCACTGTAACTGCGTGTTTGGGCAAGGTCACGCCCGATAAAGACCTCATTGTCATCGCCTTCGTAGTTAACCATGCCGACACGATTGGAAAAACCATAGCGCGTCACCATACTGCGCGCCGTACTGGTCACACTTTTGATATCCTGTGATGCCCCGGTAGTCACATCATCAAAAATAAGCTGTTCCGCCACACGCCCGCCAAGACCAACAATAATATCCTGCAGCATCCTGCTCTTTGTGTTAAACATTTCATCCTTCTCTGGCAGCGGCATGGTGTAGCCTGCCGCACCGTTGCCGGTTGGTATAATGGAAACGGTGTAGACCGGTCCCACATCCGGGAGCAGATGGAACAGGATTGCATGACCTGCCTCATGGTAGGCTGTAATCTGCTTTTCTTTATCGGAGATCACGCGGCTTCTTTTCTCCTTGCCAATCCCTACCTTTATAAAGGATTTCTTCACATCCTCCTCGCGGATAAACTCATGCCCATCGCGCGCCGCATTGATTGCTGCCTCGTTTAAAAGGTTCTCCAGGTCGGCACCGGTAAAACCCGCGGTAGTCTGGGCAACCCTCTTCAAATCCACATCATCCCCCAAAGGCTTGTTCTTCGCATGGACTCCTAGAATCTCCTCCCGCCCCTTTACATCCGGCCGTCCAACCAAAACCTTTCGGTCAAAACGTCCCGGGCGCAGAATGGCTGGATCAAGGATATCAACGCGGTTTGTCGCGGCTAACACAATAATTCCCTCATTGCTCCCAAACCCGTCCATTTCCACTAACATCTGGTTGAGAGTCTGCTCGCGCTCATCATGGCCGCCGCCCATCCCGGTTCCGCGCCGCCTTGCCACCGCGTCAATCTCATCGATAAACACAATGCACGGCGCATTGCGCTTGGCATCCGCAAACAAATCGCGCACGCGGGATGCGCCGACACCTACAAACATCTCCACAAAGTCCGAGCCGGATATAGAGAAAAACGGCACACCAGCTTCGCCTGCCACCGCCTTTGCAAGCAGGGTCTTACCGGTTCCCGGAGGTCCCTCAAGCAGGATCCCTTTAGGGATACGCGCTCCGAGATGCACATATTTTTTCGGGTTCTTCAAGAAATCCACCACTTCGGAGAGCTCTTCCTTCTCCTCTTGAAGACCCGCAACATTCTGGAAAGTAGTTTTCTCGTCGCTTGTCATGCGGGCGCGGCTCTTCCCGAAATTCATCATCTTCGAGTTGTTCCCCGCCCCTCCGCCATTCATAACATTCATCATCATGGAGAACAGGAAAATAACCAGGATAACTCCAAAAATGTATGGAAGAATCTGCCAGATAATGCTTGGCTTTTCAATTTCATGCGCCACTGTCGCAACATTTTCATCATAACCGATCTGCTCGATTTTTGTTACGTCCGTCGCATCAAACAGTTTTGTTTCCCCGTTAGATAGCTGAACCCTGACCTGCCCGGTCGGCACTTCCTCATTCGGATAAATATCAATCCGTACTACCCTGCCGCCGGAAAGATCCTCCATAAACGCCTGGTAGCCGTAATTCGACGAATTCCCCCCCAGACTGTTTGTGAACCAGACCGCGGCCAGAAGCATAATAAGCAGGAACAGATAAAATCCGTAACCCTTTAAAAACTTACTCACTTTATTTTTCTCCTCTCTATAATTCAACCACTCCTATGAATGGAAGATTCCTGTATTTCTGCTGATAATCCAGACCGTAGCCCACCACGAACACATCAGGTACCTGAAAGCCCGTATAATCCACATGCACCGGGACTTCCCTGCGCTCCGGCTTATCAAGCAGGGTACAGAGCTTCAGGCTTTTTGGTCCGCGCTCACTAAGCCGCTTTAACAGGCAGGAAAGCGTATGACCTGAATCAATAATATCCTCAACCACCAGAACGTCCCTTCCCTCGATCGGCTCGTCCAAATCCTTTAAAATTTTTACATCCCGGCTGCTCGTTGTACCGTCCCCGTAACTAGAAACCGCCATGAAATCCAATGTGCACGGAATCAACAGGTGTTTTGAAAGCTCCGTCATAAAAAATGCCCCGCCCTTTAATACGCAGATCAGGTGCAGTACCTTCCCCTGGTACGCTTCACTGATTTCTGCTGCCAGCCCGGCAATCCGGTCTGCCACCTCCTGTGAGGAAATCATTGTACTTATCTTTTCTGCCATTGCAATTCCTGCCCTTTCTTCTTTAATTCTGCCACGAGAATCTGTTTTGTATTCCCCGTCACCCGAAAGCCCTCCGTGCTGCGCACACCGACTGCCCAGAGCACATGGCTGCCCGCCGTTAGTAACGGCAGTCCAGCGCGGCAGTTTACAGGCACCTTCTCGTCGACCAACAGGTTCTTCAGGCGTTTTCTGTTTTGTCCGCCATTAATGTAAAGATAATCCCCCGGCTGTCTTGTACGCAGAACAAGTATGTTTTCTATTGTACCATAATCAAAGCATTTCGTATAGCAATTTCTTGCAATAATTGAATTTTTTTCATCTTCCGCCCCGCAATTTACTGATTTCCCATCCATAAGCCGCAGGGATAGTTCATAGTTTCCCAGTACAAAACTTTTAGGATAAGTAACAATCTCAAACACTTCCCCAGAACCCATCTGTAAAAAACTGGTATCCTCCATCCCACGGCCTGTCCCAATCTGAAGCCTGCCATAACTAACTTTTGCAAAAAGCCCGCAGGGCAGGCTGATGACCCCGCCAGTTTTCCTAGTTATCAGACTTAAAACCGCCTCCACATGCGCGCCGGTCATATCGCGCCTGCTGCCAGCAACCCGGCCAAGTGCATACATTACAACTTCCCGCCTCAGGAATTCAGGAAGGGCAGAAATGGAAGATATTTCCATCACAACCTCCATGCACCCTGCGCCAGCTTTTGCCGCTGTATTATACAGCGTTTCCTCTGCCGCTTTATAATAGGCTTCCTCCACCTGCCCTCGCAGGAAACCAGCGAGTTCATACATCTTTGCAGCAGCCTGCGCCAAATGAGGTATAGCGCCCGAATTCACCATTTCCACCGCTGCTGGGAGCAGCTCATTGCGGATCCGGTTGCGCGTGTAATCCCCTGTATTATTTGTTATGTCCGTACAGAATGCCTGTCCCTTCCCCGCCAGAAATTCCGTTATCCGCCCGCGTGAAACACAGAGCAGGGGGCGTATGATAGTATGCCCCTCCTCCTGCCTTATGGGCGCAATCCCAGCCAGACCCCAGACCCCGCTGCCCCGCATTGCCTGGAAGAGAAAGGTTTCCGCATTGTCATTCTCATTATGTGCAACCGCTATTTTTTTATATCCGCAGTCCTCTGCCTGCCTGTGAAATGCAAGGTAGCGCACCCTGCGCCCCGCCTCCTCCTGTGTACAACCCCACTGCGCAGCAAAGGCTGGCACATCCTTTTGCACGGCCTTAAAGGGGACGGATAGCTTCTCACACTCCCGCCTTACAAATTCCTGATCCGCATCGGCATCAGCTCCACGGATACCATGGTTTACATGCAGCACAAAAAGACTTAGCCCATATTCCTGCCGCAGCGCGCAAAGGATATGAAGCAGGCACATGGAATCCGCGCCGCCGGAAACGCCGGCTACCACGCCATCCCCCCATTTTAGCATACCATGCCTGTCCACATACTGCTTTATCTCCTTCAAAAAAACATATGCTTTTGCATCCATCCTGTTTCCCATATTGACACCATTTTCTTTCTGTTTCCCTCTTCTGCCATCCAAGGGGGTGTATGATTAGACACACCCTAACTGTAAATCCGGATGAATGATATTTATTTTACATCAAGCTTTGCGGTATGGCAACCTTTTTCTTTTGTCCGCTTTGACAACCCTGCCACAAGTACGGTCATATCATCCTTCGGCTGGTAATCCTCCCGCTGCATTGCCGCTTCCAGAATGGCGTTTGCAATTTCCTGCGGGTTCCCGCCCCCTGCCGCAGAAAGCGCCTTCGCGATAAATTCCTCCCCGTCACTCTCGGCAATCCCGTCGGAAACCATAATTACATAATCACCCTCATACAATTTTTTCTGCTTCGCATCGTAGGATACGCAGGATAGCATCCCCGCCGGGAGTGTTGTCGAAGAAATGCTCTCCATCCAGTCGCCGCGCAGGATAAAGGTGGCTGCTGCCCCCGCTTTCATAAATTCACACATGCCCGTGGTCAGGTGCAGCACCGTGATATCCATGGTTGAAAACATGGTATTTTCTGTGCGGAGCACAAGCATGGAGTTAATCAGGCGCATTGCCGCTTCCTCCTTAAAACCTGCCTCCAAAAACTGTTCCAGCAGCTCAATCACCCGCTCGCTTTCCCTGCATGCCGCCTCGCCGCTTCCCATACCATCCGAGAGCAGCATAATGACCTCACCGCTCTCAGGATACAGGAAAGAGAAATTATCACCTGAAACGCGGCTGTCCGCCCTTGCGGCGCGCGCAACCCCCGTCATCACCTGGAAATTAGCGTCCTCACGGAAAACGTAGTCCGAATAATCCTTCCCGATCACATGGCGCGATGCCTCCCCCGGCACCAGGCGTTCCCCGACAATGCAGCTTAAAATCATTGCAGCCTCCCTTGTGGTCATGCAGCGTCCCCTGCGGCAGCGCGCTGTCAGGTGCAATTCCAGACTCCCATCCCCCCTTTCGAGCATAAGTATTTTTCTTGCACAGATCTGTTTGAGCCAAAGTCTGGTGTAGACGCTGCGCGGCACTTCCCAGACCTTGTTGCCCTGTTGTTCCAAGTTTCCGGCGAATTCCCCGACAATGCGCGCCATCTCCGTAAGCTGGTCAGCGACCGCCTCCCGGCTCTCGTTGATGCGGTTGCGCCAGACAAGCCCCTGACGCAACAGCAACAATCCGCGCCTAAGCCCTTCAAATAGTTCACCCCGGTGCTTGCAGCCTGCAAGGTATTCGTCATCCTCCCCCGGAAGGCTCCCACTCTCCTGTATCGCGCATAGAAGCCGCTCTGCTTCCGCGCGGCTCTGTTCCCTTTTGTCGCCCCAGCAATGTCCACACTCGCTGCATTCGCTGCAGATTGGCATGGAGATCTCATCAAACATTTTATTAAGCTGCGCCTGTTCCATACCCGTCCAGGGTGACGCAAAACTACTTATACTGCCCGAGAGCCTTTCAAACGCCCCCGCAATCCCGCAAAGCCGCCGCTTTACTTCCTTCTGCATTTTCCACTCAACCACATTATCCCGTTTCATAGGTCCTCACCTCTCCGAATCCTTTTTGTGCATGAACCGTCATACCAAACAGGATTATAGCCGTCTGGGGTGGAAATTTTTGTCAAAATCAGGAAGAACTGACTTAAAATCGTTTGACAAATTTATATGGGATTTCTTATCAAATCCCGAATCGAAGAGGTTAAAACAAGCAAAAAAAGAGGGAAGCTTCTCTATCTCTCCCCCTCTCCTTTTTCCTGGAAAATAATCTCATCCGGGTAGACAAGCCCAAGTACCTTGCGCGCCATCTCCTCGGTAAATTTTTTTGTCCCCACATAATCTTTTTTTGCATCTAACTTAAGCGACTCCGCTTTTAATTCCTCGATCTGGCGCTCTAGGCTTGCTTTTTCTTCCAGTTTGGCATCCCGCTCTTTTCTCACGCTCGCAGTGGCATACAGCACCAC
>CAMWUU010000222.1 GCA_947177515.1 uncultured Lachnospiraceae bacterium | reverse complement strand
TATGCCACGTAAAACTGCATCAATACTGGAGATATGGAGTTTTGCACATGACTATTTACACTGATGTGAGGAGGTGCTTTTATGACCGATATTGGAAAGCGAATAAAGCAACAAAGAGAGGCTATCGGTATGACGCAAGTTGAGCTTGCGCAAAAACTTGGGTATAAAAATAAATCTACTATCGGAAAGATAGAAACTGGGGTAAATGATATTGTTCTAAGCAAAGTAGTAGAATTTGCAAACGCTCTTCAAACATCCGTTGCCTACCTCATGGGGTGGAATGATGAAGAACAACCCAAGGAAGAACCTCCCAAAATCATGCAGTATTACGAACTGCTCAACGACATAGGGAAGCATAAGGCTACGGAGCAGGTGAAGATATTGACTGAAGTGCCGAGGTATTTGAAGGAAGATTCCAGCTATGTCAATGCCGCCCATGCTGATGATTACATGAGCGCATCAGAAGAATTAAAGCAACTGGAAGAAGATATCATGGATGATGAAAACTTTTGATAGAAGGTGATATCATGGTTACTTATGAACAATTACTAATTGAAGCGGACGAAAATAGTCTCGTAGCAAAAGAAAAGAATCTCCCAATCAGCAAGGGAAGAATCAAAGGCAATAGGATTGCTATCCAAAGGAACCTGCATGAGCGTGAAAAGAAATGCATCATGGCAGAGGAACTTGGTCACTACTATACCGCCGTCGGAAATATCCTTGACCAGTCCACCGTGTCCAACCGGAAGCAGGAACTCCGAGGATGGGCTTATGCCTACAACAGATTGGTCGGACTTGTTGGGATTGTTAATGCGTACCGCCACCGCTGCCAGAGCCTTTCTGAAATGGCAGAGTACCTTGAAGTAACTGAGGAATTTTTGATGGATTCACTGAAATACTACAAGGCAAAGTATGGTTGCTGTGCCAAGATGGACAATTATGTTATATTCTTCGAGCCGTCACTTGCAGTGCTCGAAATGGTGTAAGCTAAGAATGGGGGCGTAGTATAATGAGTTTAGTTTTGGGATATTGTGATGGAACTACTGGAATAATCGCGAGTGATGGAAGAGCGGGGGGAACTGTTTGTCCGTCAGAAGAGTACAACAAAACCAGAGTTATAAATAAAAATATTATTTTAGGGTTTGTCGGTTATAAAGAAAGTTGTGAATATTTCCTTGACTGTGCAAATAAATGTATGGGTTCTAACATCGAAGATTATTATATAGATGATTATCTCGAAGTTGTTGAATTTGGAATGAACAAAAAATCTACACAAGAACATCTACAATCAACATTTATGATAATGGGTAAGACAAAAACAGGTGAAATAAAATTTGTGATTACTGGTCAGGACACTGGATACAAAACAAAATTTCTTCCAACACAAGGAAACCTGGCTTTTATTGGAGGAACTATATCGATATCAAAAATAAGAGAAATTTGCGAATATAATTCTGCCATGAAAGTTGGTAAGATAATGAATGTAATGATAAGAATAATCAGGGATGTTGCAAAATTAGACAATTCTGTAAATACCACTTGCTACTTCATATTTTTGTAACTCCTGCATTTCTTCACTTGTCGGCATTGCAAGTTTTGATGCATCAATCATGACAACCCTTTCATTTATATTTGATACTTCTATATTGAGATGATTTTCATTTGTATCACCAAAGCTTATGCAGTCTTCAATTGGAGGAAAATTTGACCAGTCAATAGGATTATAAATGCGCTCCATAATATTTCTCCTTTTCTGATATTATGGACATTATACACCAATGAAAGGGAATGTTTGTACCAAAGTAAAACCGCCCGGCGCTACCAACACCGAACGGCTTTAGATATATCCCGGAGGATACAACAGGTCTGCAAACCTACAAATATTGTATCACCTCCGGGAACAGCTTGCAAGTAGAACGTATGTTCTTTCTGGCTGTTATTTTTATACCCATTTTTAAGGAGGATGATGCGATGAAGATTGAAAAAAGAGGCGCGGAAAGCTATCGTGTCCGGAAGATGTATAAAGGGCAGATGTACACGGTGACCTTTGATCACAAGCCCACCCAAAAGGAAGCTATGCAGGCGATGGCGGCAGAATTGGATAAGGCAAAAGGGAAATATCATAGCGTGGTTTTCCAGGGAGCAGCAGAGAAATATATCGAATCCAAACGAAATGTTCTTTCTCCATCCACGATCCGGGGATATGTAGGGATTTTGAAGAATCTCCCCCCAGACTTTTTAGACAAGAGAATCCAAGATATCACTGCGCTTGATATACAGGAAGAGATCAATCGATTAGCAAAAGAGCATACCCCGAAGACTGTGCGCAACTACCACGGCTTTATTTCGGCTGTTTTAGGGACATTTTGCCCGAATCTAAAGATTTCCACCACTCTGCCGCAAAAAGTTAAGAATGAGCCATATATTCCCTCTGACGAGGATGTACAGAGAATATTGGAACACGCGAAAGGTACAGAGTACGAGATCCCCCTCGTACTGGCTTGCTATGGGCTACGCCGTTCAGAAATCTGCGCGTTGCATCCAGAAGATATTGATGGGGATACTGTGCGCATCAACAAAGCGATTGTGCAGAACGAGAAAGAAGAATGGGTAATCAAGGCGACAAAGACTACAGCCAGCACGAGGGAAATCATCATTCCTTTAGAAGTTGCCAAAAAGATCCAGGGAAAAGGCTATGTTTATAAAGGACATCCCCATTCGATTGCTGCTTATTTGCGGCAGACAGAAAAAGAACTGGAAATACCATTCTTTCCTTTACATAAGCTTCGCCATTACTTCGCATCAAAAATGAGTGCTATGAACATTCCAGAGGTGGACATTATGCGGATGGGGGGATGGCAAACAGACCGAGTAATGAAGGCAGTATATCGCCATTCTATGATAGATAAAGAAGCTAGGTCAAAAAGAGAAGCATCGAAAAAGCTTCGAGATGTTATTTTCTCCGGGCAAAATTTGGACAAAAAAAATTTTTAACTCTGCTAAATATGCTTAAAATAACTAAAAAATAAAAGAGAAAAAACAGCCAGAAAGCCTGTATCTTATTAAAAGATGTTGAATTTCTGGCTGTTTTGTCAAATTACTAAACGGGTTCGATTCCCGCGTGTCTCACTTTTTTAACCCTTGAAAATACTACGTTTCTTAAAGACTGTGGAAAAATCAGGACAAATTCTTTATTCTTCTAATTCTTGCAATCCAATCCCACAAGTGGAATTAACAGAAAGCTTACCCCTGCAAGTGCAGACT
Source organism: uncultured Lachnospiraceae bacterium (assembly GCA_947177515.1). Lineage (GTDB taxonomy): Bacteria > Bacillota > Clostridia > Lachnospirales > Lachnospiraceae > RGIG4057. The sequence goes on along the minus strand of CAMWUU010000222.1, from coordinate 2,931 downwards.
GTGCCATCGTTTTGCAAGCACTGCGACAACCGCAGCGCCTACAAGCCGTTCTCTTTTTCGATAAGGCTCCCCTGCCGCTCGATTGCCGCCAACATGCTCTCCATATTCACAGACGTACACTAAACGGATAGGACAAGAGCGCCCAAAAAACTTGGCGCTCCTACTTACATTTTCTATTTGATTGTAGTATAGTGGCATTAAGAAGGGGACACCGCCCACAAAGTGATAGGCGCTTTCTATGGGGCATATAGAACACAGCAATATGTTTTTATCCCCCTAGTCCCCATAATATTCTCTTACCAGCCTGACAATCATATCATTCAGGGCTTCCACCGTATATGCGCCAACCGTTGGTTCCAAATGGGGATTACCGACTCCACTGTCATCGGTCAGGAAAGTATAAGTTCCCCCCGTCAGCATGGCAATGCTGCGCAGGAATGCTTCCGTCTTCTCGTTCACGCCGCTTGCAGCAATTGGGATAATACGGATTCCCGATCCTGCGGCCTCTTCAAGTGCCATCCTAAGGTTTGCCGCAACCTCACTGGTATCATGCGGCGGAGCATCCAGGATTAAAAACATTAGTTTCACGGCTTCCTTTCGCCATTCATGTTCCATAACCGCATCAATCAGTGCCTCGTCCACAGCCTCCTCATAATCCCCGCCTCCATCCGCTGATTCGGCATTGATCAGCGCGGAAGTCGCTTTTATGTCGTTAGAAAACGGATTGGGATGTATGGTATAGGCATCCCCATGATCGCGGTAAAAATTCACTGAAAAGCGGGTACTCTGATCCGCCACACGCCCTGCAATATCCTCAAATTCCTTTTGCAGGTACAACAGTTCATCGCCCATCGAACCAGTTGTATCAAAAACAAACATCAGGTCAAGTGCCCGGACAGGGTTAGTGAAACTGCCGATTTCAACAGTAACAAGGGTACTTGAAAGATGCTCCATGGCACCCTGCCGATTTTCCTGCCCCACACCGCTATCCCAAACCTGATCCATATCTTCTTTTTCAAGCATCATCACCACTTCGCCATCCGGTTTTTCCAGAACAACATGATCCGCAATCTCTGCTCCATCATATACATTGTAATAGAGATAGGCTTTCCCGTTATGGTCAGTTACAGCACACGAAATGGCACTGCCCGATACAGTACAGAGCCGTACCTTTACCTTCGCGGCAGGTTCCCCGTTCGAGAGTGCCTGCACTACCACACGCTGATAGGGAGCCATACCAAACTGTCGGAAAGAAAAGCGCCCGGTCTGCACCAGATTTGTAAAAAATCCCCAATTTTCATTATCCCGCCATTCCCCTGCGGTCAGAAGCCCCGCCTGCGGCGGAATCTGCTCACGATCTCCTGGCTCCGGCAAACATCCTGCCGCTTCCGCTTCGGATATTAAGCCAGAATCCAAGTCGCCCGCAGGTAAAGGAACCTCCTCAGGCAAAAGTGTATCCCCCGCCCGGTCTGCTTCCCCGGCTTCTCCTTTTGTCCCGGAGATAGCAGAGGTATCCCCTCCCGACAGGCTGCCGCCCGTATCCGCACTATTAAGCACATATCCCTCCTTGCTACTCCCTGATTTCCCCGATGCCAAAGAACCATCCTCCATATCCTTCCCACAGCCTAAAAATACATTTGATATCAAACCAAGCACCAATCCGATCACTGCAATCTTTTTTCTTCTCATATTTCCCTCCATTTCCCCGGTCATCCGGATTTTCCATAGCATCCCCTCCTGGCTTCTTTTCATTAGACGAATCAGATCCCCTGGTAGTTCCAGAAAAATACCGATCTGCCCCAAATTTTATTTTTTGGTTGCAATACTCTGTTTTTTGCCTTATGATATCATTATGAGAATTTATGGAGGTATCCGTATATGAAAAAAACTTATCTGTTTCTGGCAAATGGTTTTGAGGAAGTGGAAGCACTGACAGTCGTAGATATTTTGCGGCGTGCGGACATTACCTGCACCACCGTATCCATCACGGGGGAAGACAAAGTTACCAGCTCCCACGGGATCACAGTCCTCTCTGACAGGCTGTTTGAGGACGGTTCGCTTTCCGATGCGGACATGCTTATCCTTCCGGGCGGTTCTCCCGGCTTTAAAAACCTTCTCGCGCACGAAGGTTTAAAAGAACTGCTTTTCTCCTATAACGCAGAAAAGAAATATATCGCCGCAATCTGTGGCGCACCAAGCGTTCTTGGCGCACACGGACTTTTAAACGGCAGGGAGGCAACCTGTTATCCGGGTATAGAAGACCAGTTGACCGGCGCAACCTACCTTAAAAAAAGTGTTGTTGAAGATGGGCATTTCATTACCAGCCGAGGCGTTGGGACAGCACTTGACTTTGCTATCTCAATCGTTATGAAACTCGCCGGGATGGGCAAGGCGTGCGAGATTGCAGAATCTGTTTTGCATATTTGCTAAAACAGGATGCAGAAAAAGGCGGTGGAATATTCCACCGCCTTTTTCCGAAAGGAAATACTTTTATGATTACAAAACTTGAAACTAAGCTGGGCCAGCCAGATTCGAACTGGCGACTGCAGGAGTCAAAGTCCTGTGCCTTACCGCTTGGCGATGGCCCAAGATCCCACATCACGGGAACCCCCGCTTTGTAGTAAGATGAAAAAAGTCTTTTGCAAGCAAAAGACTTAAGGGTGGATACAGGGACTCGAACCCTGGGCCTCCAGAGCCACAATCTGGCGCGCTAACCAACTGCGCTATACCCACCATAAAACGTGCTCGAAGGGATTCGAACCCCCGACCCACGGCTTAGAAGGCCGTTGCTCTATCCAACTGAGCTACGAACACAAAACATCTTGATAGATCAGTTTGAAAAGTCGGTGTCCTACTAACCGCAAGCACACCATAGATAAATCGGGGTGACAGGATTCGAACCTGCGACCTCCTGGTCCCAAACCAGGCGCT